>JBCAZN010000053.1:0-9921 GCA_038533035.1 Pseudomonadota bacterium | reverse complement strand
AAAACCACGACTCTCGAGTAACGCGACGGCAAGGGCATCGCCCATGGCCAGTGTTGCAGTGGTACTTGCGGTCGGCGCGAGGTTCAGCGGACAGGCTTCTTCCGCAACACTGATGTCGAGATGCACATCGGCCGCCTGCGCCATGGTCGAATTTGCATTGCCGGTCATTGCAATCATGCGTGCACCCATGCGCTTGACCATTGGCAGAATCGTTATGACTTCGGCGGTTTCGCCGGAGTAGGAAATCGCGAGCAAGGTGTCCTGGCTGGTGATCATGCCCAGGTCGCCGTGACTGGCCTCGGCAGGATGCATAAAGAAGGCCGGTGTGCCGGTTGATGCGAGCGTCGCGGCGATTTTATTGCTGACGTGACCGGACTTGCCCATGCCGGTGACGACGACGCGGCCGGGCGTGTCGAGGCAGAGGTTTAAGGCAGCGACAAAGGACGCATCGAGCCTGTCGCGGAGCGATTCGACTGCGCGCGCTTCGATTTCGATGACCTTGCCGGCCAGCGCAATAAGCTTGTCGTCTGAGATTTTTTCCGGCAAGGGCAGTCCCCTCGGTTTCAGCCTGCCCGTATTCTATATGTTTTACAGGATCACGTAGCCGCTGTAAGCCGCGTAGGCACCGAACAACGCAATGCCCTCGAGGCGCGAGAGCTGCGCCTTGCCGTCATAGTCATAGGTCATTGCAAACAGCACCAGCGTGAATGCGACCATGACGAATATGTGCAACGACAGTACGTCGGGTGACACCGCCGTTGGCGCGATCGATGCCGCCGCTCCGATGACCGCCAGCAGGTTGAAGATATTGGAGCCGACAATATTGCCAATCGCGAGGCCGTATTCGCCTTTCAGCGCACTCACGAGCGACACGGCCAGTTCTGGCAAGCTGGTACCAAATGCGACGATAGTGATGCCAATGATGACTTCGCTGACGCCCAGCAACTTGGCGATGCCACTGGCACCCTCAACCAGCCAGTTCGCGCCAACCAACAGGGTGCCAAGACCGATAACCAGCCAGAGCATGGCCTTAGGTGTCGACACATCCTTTGGAATCTCGGCATCGTAGTCGGTTTGCAGTGGATCATTCGCGGCGCCGCGAATGCCGAGACGAGCGAGCCAGATCATTACGATGACGAGACCAGTCAGCAAGACAATCCCGTCGATGCGACTCAGTCGCTGGTCAAGGAACAGCGATACGGTCAGCAGCGTAACGGCGAGCAGGGCGGGCATCTCACGACGCAGCGTCGCGGATTTCAGCGGAATGGGCCGGACCATCGCAGTAACGCCGAGCACGAGGCCCACGTTGACGATGTTTGAGCCAATTGCATTGCCGATCGCGAGGCCGGGTTCGCCGCGCAATGATGCGACGACGGAGACAAGAATCTCGGGTGCGGAGGTAGCGAAGGCGACGACCGTGAGGCCGATCAGCAACGGCGCCACGCCGAGATTTCGCGCGGTCGCGGCTGCGCCATGTACAAACCGGTCTGCGCCCCAGATGAGGAGAATCAGGCCGGCAACGATGTAAACGATATTGCCAAGCATAAATTGTTATTAGCTGTGCCGTAGCCCTGCAGTGCGTTACCCGGAGGCAACGAGCCGACACGGGCCGGCTATAATACACAATCGGCAGCGGGCGTTGGGAATCGCAGGGTCTTTGCGGTTACACTTCGCGCCCCCCGTCAAAACGAGCGCATTATGCGCCAGATATCAAGTATATGGACCCAGCTAAAATTACACAGCTCATCGAGGCCGGATTTGACGGCGCAGAGGTGCGTGTCGAGAGCGATGACAATACCCACTACGCCGCACTGGTTGTCGCGAAGGAATTCGCAGGCAAGCGGGCGATCGCGCGCCATCAGCTCATCTATAAGTGCCTTGGCAGCCTCATGGGCAACGAGATTCACGCAATGTCGATTACGGCGCTGACGCCCGAGGAATGGCAGGAGCGGAGCCAGTAGCGTGGATAAACTCCTTATTAAGGGCGGCTCGCGACTCGACGGCAAGGTGCAGATTTCGGGTGCCAAGAATGCCGCGTTGCCGATTCTTGCCGGTACCCTGCTTGCGTCCGAGCCTGTTGTCGTCAGCAATGTGCCACACCTTAAGGACGTCACGACGATGCTGTCGTTGCTGCAGATGATGGGCGTGCAGGCGACGATTGACGATCGCCAGGGCGTCGAGATCGACGCGCGCGATGTCAATAACTGCGAGGCGCCTTACGATCTCGTCAAAACCATGCGCGCATCGATTCTCGTGCTGGGGCCACTCGTGGCGCGTTTCGGCACAGCCGACGTGTCGCTGCCGGGCGGTTGTGCGATCGGTGCGCGTCCGGTCAATTTGCACGTTGCCGGGTTGCAGGCAATGGGTGCAGAAGTGATCGTCGAGGACGGTTACATCAAGGCGCGGGCCGAGCGGCTCAAGGGCGCACAGATCATATTCGACACGGTGACGGTCACGGGGACCGAAAACCTGCTCATGGCGGCCGTCCTCGCCGACGGTGAAACGGTGCTTGAGAATGCGGCACGCGAACCCGAGGTGACGGACCTCGCCAATTTCCTGATTGGCATGGGTGCGAAAATCGACGGCGTCGGGAGCAGCACAATCACGGTGCAGGGCGTTGATAAGCTTGGCGGCACAACACACAAGGTGCTGCCGGATCGTATTGAGACCGGGACCTACCTCGTGGGCGCCGCGATGACCGGCGGGCGCGTCAAAGCGGTCAATACGGCGCCGGACACGCTCGACGCCGTGTTGATCAAGCTGAAGGAAGCCGGCGCCAGGGTTGAGACCGGTGCGGACTGGATCGAGGTCGATATGGAAGGGCGACGCCCGAAATCGGTCGACATTCGGACAGCCCCGTACCCGGCATTCCCGACGGACATGCAGGCGCAGTTTTGCGCGATGAATGCGATTGCCGAGGGCGTCGGCACCGTGTCCGAGACGGTCTTTGAGAATCGTTTCCAGCATCTCCTGGAGATGCAGCGTATGGGCGCTGATATTCTGATCGAAGGTCACACCGCGGTGCTGACCGGCGTGGAGTCACTGAACGCGGCGCCCGTGATGGCGACCGACCTGCGGGCATCGGCCGGCCTGGTGCTAGCCGGGCTAGCGGCCGAAGGCGAAACACTGGTAGATCGCATCTACCACGTAGACCGCGGCTACGAACGCATCGAGGAAAAGCTCAGCCAGCTAGGCGCGGAAATCCGACGAGTAGCGTAGCCTGATTCCTGTCCGGGCCGGCCGAGATATTGCATACGGAGAAATAAAGCGCAGCGAAGCGAGCCATTCCCGTATGCAATATGTCGGCCGGCCCGAGTAGTTAGGAGATTCGCCTAATGCCGAGTCGGTATTTCTACGGCCGAGTCGGCATCAGCGCCGATTCTGACTGCGCTTCGTCGGGTCGCTCGACCGACGTCACCGTGGTACTGATGCGCTCGCCGTTGCGGAGTGCGACAACATCGACCTGGTCGCCCGGTCGTGTGCTCGCGGAAATCAACAGCGCCTGGCGCTGCGAGTAAACCGGTTCGCCGTTCATCTCGAGAATCACGTCGCCTTCCTGCAGGCCCGCAGCAGCGGCGGGACCGCTCTCGTAGACATCCAGCAGCAAGATTCCGTTGCCGCTCTCGATGCCGATCGCGACGCGTTCGGCGTTGGTCAGGTCGTCGGGTACGAGGCCCATATAGCCGCGGACCACGCGGCCGTTTTGTTTAATCTGGTCGATAACGCCGCGCACGAGGTCCACCGGTATCGCAAAACCGATGCCTTCGGTGCCCGGGTCCTGTGCAAGGACGGCCGTGTTGATGCCGACGAGCTCGCCCCTGGCATTGATTAGCGCACCGCCTGAATTGCCTGCATTGATGGCGGCGTCGGTCTGGATAAAGTTTTCGAACGTGACGAGGTTCAGGAGGCCGCGACCCGTTGCGCTGACAATGCCCTGGGTTACCGACGTCGTCAGTCCGTAGGGGTTTCCGATCGCGAGTACGACGTCGCCAATGCGCAGCTGCGAGGCGTCGCCGAACTTGATCGCGGGCAAATTGTCGATATCGACTTTCAGGAGAGCGAGATCGGTTTCCGCGTCAACACCGACGATTTCGGGCTCGGTAATGCGACCGTCACCCAGTTGCACGCGGATTTCCTTGGCCTCCATGACCACGTGGTAATTGGTAATCAGGTAACCGTCGGGATCGACGATGACGGCTGACGCGAAACTGGTGTTCATCCGGATACGCGGCGTGCCGGCTTCGAGGGCTTCTTCGTCGAGCCGTTTCGTATAGATATTCGCGACCGAGGGCGAGCCCAGTTCGACGGCAGCCGCATAGCTTGCGGGGCCGACTCGGGCACCGAATCCGGGCATCAGGTCCGGTCGTACGAGCACCACGAGAAACGCGACCGCCAGGCCAACGACGATCGACTGCAACGCGAAAATCAGTGCCGACTTCAGTCCTGCCACGTAGTGCCCTGCATCCCTCTCTAATCCGTCCCCGGCGGCTAGCCAATATTGATTTGCGCTGTGTATAATGCGCGTGGTTCCGCACCTGGACCCGGTGTATCCGTCATCCTGACGGCAAACCGGGCCTGCTGCAAATCTACCAGTTTCGAAACTAAGCAAAAACGCGCTGAGAAGAGGCCGCACAAAGAACGCACTGATCCACTTGAGGATAAGCAATTCTGACCCTAAATCAGGGGCAGGAGTACCGTTCGGTGCACCGATTTTCAGCCAGGCGTATGGGAGTGCTTGATGACCGAAGACGACCTTGATCGCAACAGGCGTCATTTTCTGACCGTGGCAACCGTGGTGACGGGTGTCGCCGGCGCGGGTGCCGCGTTGATTCCATTCCTGTCCTCGCTTAAACCAAGCGCAAGGGCACAGGCGCTGGGCGCACCGGTCGAGGTTCCGCTGGGTTCCCTGCAGCCGGGCGAGATGGTGCGTGTACTGTGGCGTGGCCGACTGGTATTTGTTCTGCGACGCACCGAGCCGATGTTGAAAAAACTCGAGGGAATCGCCGACGAATTGCGTGACCCGAACTCGGAGGTGGCCGATCAGCAGCCGGACTACGCGGCGAACGCGACGCGTTCGGTCCGACCCGAATACCTGGTTGTCGAAGGCGCCTGCACCCATCTCGGATGTGCGCCGCTCGAGGATTTCGACGGCGAATTGTCGCCCGCCTATACCGGTGGCTTCTTCTGCCCCTGTCACGGGTCGAGGTTCGATCTCGCGGGCCGTGTGTTCAAGGGCGTACCGGCACCGACCAACCTGCGGGTTCCACCGCACCGATTTGTCAGGGATGACCTGATACTTATCGGTCAGGACACGGGAGCAGCGTAATGGCGAGAATCGAAGCAGAAGTCGGTAAGCCGCAGGGCGGCTTCATGAAATGGATCGACGATCGTTTTCCGTGGACGGAGACGATGAAATATCACGTCACCGAGTATTACGCGTCCAAGAACTTCAATATCTGGTACGTGTTTGGCGTGCTGGCCATGGTCGTACTGGTTATCCAGCTGTTCACGGGCATCTTCCTGACGATGAACTACAAGCCGGCGGCCGACGATGCATTTGCGTCTGTTGAGTACATCATGCGCGACGTTGAGTGGGGCTGGTTGATTCGCTACATGCATTCAACCGGAGCGTCATTCTTCTTTATCGTCGTTTACCTGCACATGTTCAGGGCG
Source organism: Pseudomonadota bacterium (assembly GCA_038533035.1). GTDB lineage: Bacteria > Pseudomonadota > Gammaproteobacteria > Steroidobacterales > Woeseiaceae > UBA1847. Next base: position 4,248 of record JBCAZN010000053.1, on the reverse strand, counting down.
ATGCTGTACGGCTCCTACAAGAAACCGCGCGAGCTGATCTGGCTGATCGGTATGCTGATCTTCCTGGTGCTTATGGCCGAGGCGTTTGCAGGTTACCTGCTGCCCTGGGGCCAGATGTCGTACTGGGGTGCACAGGTCATTATCTCGCTGTTCGGTGCAATCCCGTGGATTGGCGATGCGCTGGTTGAGTGGATTCGTGGTGACTACTCGATCTCTGACATCACACTGAACCGGTTCTTTGCCCTGCATGTTATCGCACTGCCGCTGGCGCTGATCGGACTTGTCTTTGTACATATCGTGGCGTTACACGAGGTGGGCTCGAACAACCCCGACGGCATCGAGATCAAGGAGAACAAGGGGCCCGACGGCGTTCCGCTCGATGGAGTTGCTTTCCATCCATATCACACCTCCAAGGACCTGGTTGCGATCATTGTCTTCCTGATGATCTTCAGCGGCGTCGTATTCTTCGCACCGGAGATGGGCGGCTACTTCCTTGAGCATGCGAATTTTGAACCGGCCAACCCGACGGCGACGCCGGAGCACATTGCGCCGGTCTGGTACTTCACGCCGTACTACGCAATTTTGCGTGCCGTGCCGGACAAGCTATGGGGCTTTATCCTGTTCGGCGCGTCGGTAATCCTGCCGGCCTTCCTGCCCTGGCTTGATCGATCGCGCGTGAAATCGATTCGCTACCGTGGCCCGATATATAAAGGCGCATTGAGCTTGTTCGTGGTGGTGTTCCTGGCGCTTGGCTGGCTCGGGTTGCAGCCCGCGGAAGGCGTGTATGTGACAGCGGCGCAGATTTGTGCCGTGCTCTATTTCGCATTCTTCCTGCTGATGCCGTACTACACATCGATCGACAAAACCAAGCCGGTACCGGATCGGGTGGTCTACCATGGATAAGTTGAGTCGCATGAGAAATATCGTAGCCACTGGCGCATTACTGTTCACGAGCTCGGCATTCGCGGCAGGTGGTGGTGTGCCGCTCGAGCCGTCGGGGATCGACCTCGACAACATCAATTCGCTGCAGCGCGGCGCTGCCAACTTCATGAACTACTGTTCGGGTTGCCACTCCGCGAAATACGTGCGCTACAACACGATTGGCAAGAACCTCGAATTGTCGGACGAAATGCTCGTCGACAACCTGATGTTCAATGCCGAGAAGACCTTCGAGACGATCCAGTCGTCCATGCCGCCGGATGACGCGGCACGTTGGTACGGTGTTGCGCCGCCTGATCTTTCGTTAATGGCGCGCTCGAAGGGCGCCGACTACATCTATAACTTCCTGAAGGGCTTTTATCTGTCGCCCGACAGTCCGACCGGTGTCGACAATACGGTACTGGCCGGTACCAGCATGCCGCACGTACTGTGGGAGTTGCAGGGGTACCAGAAAGCTAATTTTGAAGTGCACGAGAACGAGGACGGCTCGACGACGAGTACGTTTACCGGATTTGAGCAGGTCTCCCTTGGTGAACTCGACTCCGAAGATTACGACGCGTTCGTACGCGATACGACGAACTTCCTGGCATACATCGCCGAACCCATTCGCCAGGACCGCCGCAAGATCGGTACCTGGGTGATTATTTATCTGCTCTTTTTCCTCATCATCGCGCGTATGTTGAAGAAACAAATATGGAAGGACGTAAAGTGATGGCTGTAGTCGCAAATCGCCGTTCGGTCATGACGCTGTTTTCGCGTCCGACGGACATTCACAGTCATCGTACGAGACTCGTACTGGCTGAGAAAAACATCAATATCGAGATCTCAAATGTTGCCGGTCCTGACCTGCCCGAAGATCTCATGGACCTCAATCCGTATCACACGGTGCCGACGCTGGTCGATCGAGACCTGACGTTGTACGACTCGCGAGTGATTGTTGAATACCTCGACGAGCGTTTCCCGCATCCGCCGCTGATGCCGGTCGACCCGGTGACGCGTGCGCAATTCCGGCTCGCGTTGTTCCGCATAGAGAAAGATTGGTATGCGATCGCCGAAGAGGCGGAGTCGTCGGCTGACGGCAAGCTCGGTACGAAGTCCCGCAAGATGCTGCGTGAAAGCATATTGCAGAGCGTTGAGCTGTTTGGCGCGCGGACCTATTTCCTGAGCGATGAATTTTCGCTGGTCGACGCGACCATCGCGCCGCTCTTGTGGCGCCTGCCGGTCTATGGCATTGAGCTTGGCAAAGAAGCAGACCCGATTCATGACTACATGGACCGTGTGTTTGCCCGTCGATCGTTCCAGCAAAGCTTGACGGAGCTTGAGCAGGAAATGCGGCTGTAAGGCGCACAAGCGCCGTGGGGAATCGACATCACCGCTTCACTGACAGGCGCGGATGATGTCGACTCCCCACGGCGCTTTCTCGACTTTGGCCGGCACTCCGGCCAGCTTACGTTAAGTTCCGTGATCGGTCGGGAAACAGTGTTAAAGTTAGGCAGCTCCTCTGACAAGACCGTAATTTCGTGACTCAACGTACGCGCTCAAAACGGCCCTACCTGATCCGTGCCATGCACGAGTGGATGGGCGACAACAACCATACGCCGCATATCGTTGTCGACGTATCGCTCGACGGCGTTGCTGTGCCGCTTGAGCACGCGAAAGACGGCAAGATTATTCTCAACATTTCCGAATCGGCGGCTCACAATCTCAAGTTGACCAACGACGCGGTCAGTTTTCGGGCGCGCTTCGGCGGTGTGCCGTTCGATGTCTGGGCGCCGATGAAGTCTGTGCTGGGTATCTACGCCCGCGAGACCGGGCAGGGCATGATCTTCTCGCATGACGCGGAAGTTAGTGAGACAACCGAGTCTGTCGAAGACCAGGCACCTGCCATCCAGGTCGAAGAGCCCGGCTCACGACCGCACCTGACAATCGTCAAATAACCTGCCTACGTCGTCTGTTGTGCGCTGCACACGAATTGCGACGTTGCGTGCGTTCAGGAATCGCCGAGAATTGTCGTGTCGATGAGATCGCATAGGCAATGAATCACGAGCAGGTGCACTTCCTGAATGCGTGCAGTGCGTTCCGCCGGTACACGAATCTCGACATCATCGGGACCGAAGATTCCGGCCATGCGACCACCGTCGCGGCCGGTTAACGCCACCACTTTGGCACCGCGTTCATGCGCGGCGGCGATTGCGCGAATGACGTTTTCGGAATTGCCGGAGGTAGAAATGCCGAGCAGTATGTCCTGCGATTTCGCGAGTGCGCGAACCTGCTTGGCGAAAATTTCTTCGTAGGCATAGTCGTTACTGATAGACGTGACCGTGGACGCGTCGGTCGTCAGCGCGATCGCCGGCAAGCCCGGTCGTTCCCGCTCAAAACGATTCAAGAGCTCGGATGAAAAATGCTGTGAGTCGGCGGCGGATCCACCATTACCGCAGCTCATGATCTTGCCGTCCGAGAGCAGGGAGTCGGCCATCAGTTGTCCTGCGGCCGCAATACTCTCAGCGAGTGGCGCGGCCGATGCTTCCTTGGTCGCGATGCTCTCGGCGAAATGGTCTGTGACGCGTGCTACGGGATCCATAGTGTTTCTCAATTAGCCAGGTGGGCGAATTCTAACAGTACTGGGCTACAGCGCCGAATCGTGTGGTCGAAAGGCGTCGCGGATCCAGTGACAGTCCGGGTGGTGCGCATCGAGCACGGCGACAACGTCGAAACGAATTGTTGCATCGGCGTATTGTGAATGCCGCGTCAGGAACAGGGCTGCCGTACGGATCAGTTTTCGCTGCTTGTGGATGTCGACAGTCAGGCCAGGGTCTGTGAATCGACTCGATGCCCGATACCGGACTTCGACGAAGACGAGCACGTTGCGATCCAGCATGATGAGGTCGATTTCCCCGCCGCGACGCCGGAAGTTCCTGGCGATCAATTGCAGCCCACGCGATTGCAGGTAGTTGCAGGCGAACTGTTCGGCCCGAGCGCCTACATTTCCTGTGGCAGCGGATCCCACGGCGCTTCGTCGGCAGCTGTCGGTTCGATCACTTCGCCGTCTTCGGTCAAATTCCGGATCGGACCGCCGCGGCCTTCCTGGTCGGGTAAAGCAACGACTTCGCCGCCCTGGAACTGCGCCCACGCGAGGCGCCGATGCACCCGGCCGTACTGATCGAGGAACAAGCGACCGGTCGCGCCATCGAGCTCTTCCATGGGCCCGCCGCGGCTGGCGAATAGCGCTGCGATCAGGTTGTAGGCATCGTAGCCCATCGCGTGCAGACGGCGACGCTCGTCGGGCCAGTACTGGTCGTAGAGCTGTGG
>JBCAZN010000052.1:0-9959 GCA_038533035.1 Pseudomonadota bacterium | reverse complement strand
GGACAGGTTGAGATGATTGCTCAAAGTCAGCATGCGCATGCGCGTCAGGCAGTTGATGATGAACCGTAGCCGCTTGTAGCCGCTCAGTTTGGCAGACCATTTGTCCGGCGTATTGCCGTACATCTTGCCGAGCAAGGAAACGTAGTCACCGTTTTGCAGCACATCCTCGACTTCGCCGGCGAGTGACAGTGTTTTCTTGACGCTCCACTCGGGATGCGTGCCGGCATGCACAAGCAACGAGTCGAGTTTCTTGCTGTAGTGCGCGAGCGGCTTGTGCCGCAGCCAGGTAAAAAGCTCCTCGGCGTCGCTTGCCACGAGCAATTTATCGAGCGAGCTGAAGCGCTTGCCGTAACGGACTGCGCCGACCGACAGTGCGAGCGCATGCAGGTCATGATTGCCGAGCACCGTAATCGCTGAATCCCCGAGTTTCTTAACAAAACGGAGTGTTTTCAGTGACTTGGGGCCGCGATTGACGAGGTCGCCAGCGAGCCAGAGCGTGTCGCTGTCGGGATCGAAATCAATGGCATCGAGCAAACGGCGAAACGGATCGTAACAACCCTGCAAATCGCCAATTGCGTAGACAGCCATGCGCTGTTAGTTGAGCATGCCAGGAACGGCCAGCGTAAACGGCGCAATAGGCGCGTCGAAATTGAAGCCGCCTTCGGCCTCCATCCGATACAAGCCCTGCATGGCGCCGACCGGTGTTTCCAGGACGGCACCGCTCGAGTATTCAAACTCTTCGCCCGGGTCGAGGTGCGGTTGTTCGCCAACCACGCCGTCGCCGTTAACCTCCTGCACCTTGCCGTTGGCATCAGTGATCACCCAGTGGCGGCTCATAAGCCTTGCGGCTATGTCGCCGTTATTGGTGATCCGGATCGTATAAGCAAACACATAGCGGTCGGCGTCCGGTTCCGACTGGTCGTCGACGTACGCCGTCGCGACCTGTATGCGAATGTCGCATTGAGTTTCGTCCATCACAATATTCTAGCCTACCGTGCTCGAGAGATGGTTACTTAACGTGACGTAATCTGCGATTTCGATTTGTTCCGGGCGCAGGCCGGGATCGATCCCGGCCGCCGCAAAATCGTCGGCAGACACGATGTCTTTGAGCGCGTTGCGAATCGTCTTGCGTCGTTTACCAAAAGCAGCGGCAACGATCTTCGACATATGCGCTTCGTCGCGGATTTCGTACGTGCCCGGCGGCAACGGATCAAGACGTACGACGGCTGACATGACCGCCGGCGGCGGGCTGAACGCTTCCGGCGGTACTTCAAACAGTGATTCGACCTTAAGGTGACAGCCAAGCATGATGCCCAGCCGGCCGTAGGCTTTACTGCCAGGTGCAGCGGCCATGCGATCGACGACCTCTTTCTGCAGCATGAAGTGCATGTCGAGCACAACGTCGCGGAACTCGAGCAGGTGGAACAGCAGCGGCGTTGAAATGTTGTACGGCAGGTTGCCCACGATCCGTATGCGGTCACCCAGTGAGCCGAAGTCAAAACGCAGCGCGTCACCTTCGTGCACCGTCACTGATTCGCTTGTCGCGTATTGTTTGCGAAGTGCGGCCGCAAGATCGCGGTCGAGTTCGATGACGTGCAGGTGACCAGCCTGTCGTGCGAGTTGATCCGTGATTGCGCCTTCGCCGGGCCCAATTTCGACGACGACGTCGTCTTTGGTGGCGTGAACGGCGGAAATGATCGCGCCGATGGCGCCCGGGTCGGTCAGGAAGTGTTGGCCAAAACGTTTTCTCGCGCGGTGCCGGCTCACGACTTGCCGGCCAGCTGTGCCGCAAGCTCGACCGCGGCGATGAGGCTGCCGGCATCAGCTCGGCCTTTGCCGGCGACGTCGAAGGCCGTGCCGTGGTCCACCGACGTGCGGATGATCGGCAGACCGAGCGTTACGTTGACCGCGTTGCCAAAGCCGGCGTACTTGAGTACCGGTAATCCCTGGTCGTGATACATGGCGAGTACGGCGTCAGCGTGGCCGGCGGCCGGCGTGAATGCGGTGTCGGCAGGCATCGGGCCGACGAGGTCGAACTGATCCAGTTCGCGTATGACCGGTGCAATGACCGTTTCGTCTTCATGACCCAGGTGACCGCCTTCGCCAGCATGCGGATTCAGGCCGCAGACGACGATACGCGGAGACTCGATGCCGAACTTTTCCTGAAGATCGCTGTGTAACACCTGAATAACGTTTCTGAGACGTTCATGCGTAATGTAGTCGGGGACGTCGCGCAGCGGCAGGTGCGTGCTCGCAAGTGCGACACGCAGATCACCCGCTATCAATAGCATGACGGGCAGGGGAGTCGCGCAGATTTCGGCGAAATATTCGGTGTGCCCCATGAACGCGATGCCGGCGTCCGCGATGACGCTTTTCGCGACCGGCGCCGTCACGACAGCCGCGTATCGACCCTCAAGGCAGCCTTCGGCCGCCATCCTGAGTCCGTTGACCAATGCGGCGGCGTTCGCCGTGTTCGGCATGCCGGGTTGCACCGGCGCCGGGAAGGGCAGGTCGATAACGTTGAGCCGTTCGTCGATCAGCCGTGCGTCGCCGATGACGACAATCTCGTTCGCCCACCGGGTATCCGCCAATGCGGAACAGATTTCCGGCCCGATGCCGGCCGGATCACCGGCGGTTACAACAAGTGGTGTGTCCGCCGCCACGGCAACGGCCTAGATGCGCTTGTCGACGAACGCCTCATCACGCATGCGTTGCAACCAGAGGATCGTTTCCTCGTCCTGCTTGCTGTTGCGAATGCGCACGATGCAGTTGCGTTCCTTGAGCTCTTCGGTGTTGTCGTAGGTGCGACGATCCATCACCTCAAGGATGTGCCAGCCAAACTGGGAGCGAAACGGTTCCGTTACAAAGCCGACATCAGCGGCATCGGCGACCGATCTGAACTCAGGAGCGAAATCAGAGGTTTCCGTCCAGCCAAGATCACCGCCGAGATTGCCCGAACCGGGATCGTCAGATAACAGTTTTGCCTGCTCCGCGAAATCGGCCTCGCCAGCGACGATTTTGTCCCGGGCATCATTGAGGCGCTGCTGCGCCGTCGCGTCGTCAATAACTTCGTTGGGTGTGATGAGAATGTGACGAATCTTGGCCTGCTCGATCTCGCTGCGCTGTACGGCGCTGCGCAGGTCATCAACTTTCACAAGGTGAATACTGGTTGAGGTCCGGAACGGTTCCGAGACGTCGCCGGCCTGCATGTCCTGCAGTATGTCGGTGAACAGTGAGGGCACCTGCTGACCCTGCAACCAGCCGAGTGATCCGCCCTGCAGTGCTGTCGGGCCTTTCGAATAGCGCGCTGCCAGCTCGCGAAAATCAGCGCCATCCTCGAGCCGTCCGTAAATCTCTTCGGCCTGCGCCTCGACTTCTGCAATCTCGGCGGCACTAGGATTTTCGCCAAGCGGCAACAGGATGTGCGACAGCATCCAGTCGGAATTCACAACCACGTTAGTTTCGAGATCGATGATGCATTGTTCGATTTCGCGTTCCGAGACGCGAATTCGGCGCAGCACTTCATACGACTTCAAGTCGTTCAGAATCAGCTCGCGGCGGATAGTCTCGCGAAATTCGCGGTAGCTCATGCCTTCTTCGCGCTCGATGAACGCAGGAAAGTTCTCAAACGGAATTTCGTTCTGTTGTGCGATGATCGCAATCGCCTGGTTCACGCGCTGGTCGCCGATGGAGGCGACGACCCCCATACGGTCGGCACGCTGCATCTGGATTTCATTGACGATGAGGCGTTCGAGAACCTGGTCGCCGAGCTGTTCTTCAGGCGGCATCGCGATGCCCTGTAACTCAGCACGCCGGCGAATAACATCAAGTTCCCGGTAGTACTGGCTCTTGAGAACAATCCCTTCATTGACGATAGCGGCAATGCCATCCAGAAACTCGCCGGATTCGGAGACTTCCTGAGCGACGACGAAGGGCGCAGCGGTCAGCAATGCCGATGCGCATAAAACCTTGATTTTTAACACTTTTTACTACCGGAGGTCTGCGGAATAGCCAAGAATACCACGTTCGAGAAGTTTGTCAGCAGACGAGCCAACGCTCGTCATTCCCTTTAGGACAAGCTGGATGCCGATTGATTCATCCGTGGTGCCATCGCGCGTCGAGATGTACTGGCGTGACACCAGTCTCAGCCCCCAGCAGCAACTCTCGTACTCGAGCCCATAGAACTGCTCGAGATCCTCGTCGTCGCGGAACGAAAAATTGTAGCGACCGACGAAGTTCCAGCGTGATGCGATTGGCCAGGACCACGAAAGGTCGCCCTGTTCGAGCGAATCGCGGCGATAGCGGTAGGCGAGGTTGATGATCTTGTTGGCTGCCGGGCGATACTGCAGCCGTGCCTCGGACTTGGTGGTATCCGACGCACCGGAACCCCACTGGTGACCAAACTCGAAATTGACGTTTTCCAAGAGCAACACGCGCAGTTGCGCGATGTAGTCCGAGGATTCGTTGACGACCGAAACGCTCGAATCGGGCAACGAAATTTCGCGATCGCTCAGGTAGCGAGTCTGGCCGATGGTGGCGGTCAGCAACTCACGTCCTGTCGAAACATCGAGTACGCGCGACGTGACACCGATGCTGACCTGGTCTGTCTCGCCGATGCGATCAACGCCCAGGAAGCGGTTCTTGCGAAACAGCTGCACCAGGTTGATGTCCGGCATGATGGTGTCGAAGACCGGCAGGTTTTGCTGGTCTTCAAACGGGATGTGCGCATACAGCATGCGCGGTTCGATGGTCCAGATGTTGTTCGAGTTGGCCAGCGTTCGTTCCAGCACCATGCCGGCGTCGACGCTGGCGATTGGCAATGCACGATCCGGGCTATTGTCGGTGCCGGGTGCTGTATCACTGAGATCGTAGCTGGTGTAGTCGTACTCGAGTGCCGGGTTGACGTACCAGCCCGGGCGGGTGATCGGCAACTCGATACGTGGACGCGCATTCACGCGCCAGCCCGTCACGCCGGTGTCGCGATCGAAATTGACGAGCTCACCGTCGATGCCGAATCGCATGCCCATTGGCAGCTGCCATTCGCCTGTGCCGAGTATCTGCGGTACGCGGCGATACGGCTCGTCGATTGGCAGGATCGCGTCGTCGATAGTCTGGTAGTCCTGCACCTGCCCGAACAGCACAAAGTTTTGAGCGAAATAGTCAAGGCGCAGCGAACGATTCAGGTGCGTGATACTGGAGATGCTCAGGCTGCCGCCGAGATCCTCGTAGTACTGGCTGTCGGACACTTCACTGAAGTCGATCCGGTTGCGCCAGCCATTCGCAAACAGTGTCCGGTGTTCGAACCGAATCTGATGCCGGTCATCTTTGAGAACATCGTCATCGGGCAGGAAGTCGGCGACGATCGTGCCTTCGTTGCGTCTGGTCAGGTAACGAAACTCGGTGCCCAACTGCAGTCCGCGCTTGGTCAACAGGCGTGGCGTGATCGTCGCGTCGTAATTCGGCGCAATATTCCAGTAGTACGGCACGCGGATCTGGTTGCCGCTGCGTCCCGAGCTACCGATCTCCGGGGTCAGGATGCCGGATTTGCGCGCATCGCCAATCGGGAACGAGAGGTACGGTGCATAGAGGATTGGCACACCCATGAACCGGAGTTTCATGCCCCTGGCGGTGCCGACACCCTTGCGCGTGTCGAGCACAATCGAGCTGCCCTGCATCAGCCAGTCTTCGGAACCCGGCGGGCAGGTGGTGTATTCGACGCCTTCGAGCGTCAGTTTGCCGTTTTGATTGATTTCCAGCGCACCGGCTGCGCCGCGGCCGTTGCTGCTGCCGAGTGAGAATTGCGCATCGCCGAAGCGCACGCGTCCGTTGACGTAGCCGAACTCCGCCGACTGGCTGATGATCTGCGTACCGGGATCTTCATAGCGCACGTCACCCTCGAGGTGCATGGCCTTCGTTTCCGGGTCGTAATAGGCGGTGTCCGCGCCGGCGACCTTGTCGTTGGTTCTCAGCGTGACTCCGCCCGTCATTCTCGCACTGGGCTTTGCGCCGAGCTGCGCCTCGATCTCGCCGACTTCGAGCTGAATGGTCCGCGGGTCGTCGGGTGCCGGCCGATCGAGCAGCGACTCGATTCCGAGCGGCCGTTCCATGGCGACGCGGCAGGATTCGGGCTCGGCCGCCAGGCTGTTCGCTGCGACCAGCAGCAGACAGGCAGATGTCAGGAGTCGGAAAGACAAATTGGTGTACGAATCAGGTTTGGACCGAAGCCGGCAATAACGGGATGTTAACAGCCATTCTTATTTGTTACCTTCGCATAGTTTTCTAGGTGCTTCAACGCGTTACGGAGATTCGACATCAGCCAGCCAGACACCCGGATCGAGGCCCTGAAGTCATGGATTCGTAAGATCGATCTCGTGGCGGGCAGCGATATTGCGCGCGCATCCGACGACGCCAGTTTTCGTCGTTACTTTCGATTGCTTGGCGGGGACAAAAGTTTCATTGCAATGGATGCACCACCCGATCGCGAAAACTCGCAGCCTTTCATTCAGGTTACGGGGTTTCTTGAAGCGATGGAGCTGAACGCGCCGCGCGTCATCGAAGCGGACCTCGAACAGGGTTTCCTGCTACTGACCGATCTCGGCACTGATCAGTACCTTGATCGCCTTACCGCCGATCCCGACAGTGCAGCGCCGCTCTACGACGACGCGATCGGCGCGTTGCTTGCGATGCAGAGCAAAGGATCGGCGTATCAGGAGCAGTTGCCGCCGTACGACGAAAAGCTGTTGCGCTTCGAGCTTTCGCTGTTTCACGACTGGTTGTGCGGCAGGCACCTCGAACTCGAGCTGAGCGATGACGATGAAGCGGCGTGGCGCGAGCTGTGCGACCTGCTCGTAGACAACGCGTTGTCGCAACCGAAAGTGTTCGTGCACCGTGATTACCATTCGCGCAATCTCATGGTCATGGAAACTAACAATCCAGGTATTCTCGATTTTCAGGATGCGGTTGAAGGGCCGCTAACGTATGACCTCGTGTCGTTACTCAAAGATTGTTATATCCGCTGGCCGGCGGAGCGCGTTCGCGAATGGGCGCTGGATTTTAATGCGCAGCTCGCGTCACCGGTTGATGAAATACAGTTTATGCGCTGGTTCGAGCTCATGGGCGTGCAGCGTCATATCAAGGCGGCCGGAATTTTCTGTCGCCTGAACCATCGGGACGGGAAGGCGCGTTATCTTGACGATGTGCCGCAGACGGTTCGCTACATTACCGAGCTGGCGCCGCGCTATCCCGAGCTCAGTTTTATCGCCAGCCTGATCGATGAGCGCGTGTTGCCGAACTGGGGAGATTCGCAATGAGGGCGATGATCCTGGCGGCCGGGCGCGGCGAACGGCTGCGTCCGTTAACGGACACGATCCCAAAATCACTCGTGGAGATACACGGGGAGCCGCTGCTCGAACGGCATCTGAAAAACGTTGCGGCGGCAGGCATCACCGACGTCGTTATCAATCTCGGCTGGCTTGGCGACAAGCTCCGCGAGCGCATCGGTGATGGTGATCAATTTGATTTGAAGGTTGCCTACAGCGATGAGGGCGACAACGTCCTTGAAACCGGCGGTGGTATTCACAAGGCACTGCCGCTGCTGGGCGACGAGCCGTTTCTTGTCGTGAATGCGGATGTTTACACGGACATGCCGATCCCCGAGATTGAGCTTGCCGAGTCGATAGACGCGCACCTGGTGCTCGTCCCAACGCCTGCTTACCGCGACAAAGGTGACTTCGGTCTTGAAGACGGGCTTGTCACGAACGATGCAATTCACACGTTTAGCGGCGTTTCGATGTACCGGCCATCGTTTTTTGATGAATGCGAGGCAGGCCGCTTTTCCGTTGTTCCGCTGCTGCGCGATGCGGCCGATGCAGGGCGTCTGGCCGGTTCGCTGTACGAGGGTATCTGGGCCGATGTCGGTACGCCGGAGCGCCTCGCGGAAATCGAGGACTTTGACGAGTGACGGACCGATTCGCATTGGTCGAAGGCGAGCCGACGATGAAGGCGGTTGTGACGACCGGTAACGGCGGCTATGAAATGCTCAACTATCGCGACGTTCCAGTGCCACGACCGGGTCCGGGCGAAGTTCTGTTGCAGGTTCTGGCTGCAGGCGTCAACAACACCGAAATCAACACCCGGCTTGGGTGGTACTCAAGTTCGGTCACGACGGCGACGAGCGATGCGTCCGAGACCCAGGAGAAAGCAGCGACGAGAAAGAGCGATGGCGGCTGGAATGAGACGACGCCGTTTCCGTTCATCCAGGGAACGGATTGTTGCGGCCGGGTTGTCGAGGTCGCGCCTGACGCAGATCAAACGCTAATGCAAAAGCGCGTCCTGGTTCGTGCCTGCATACGCAGCGATGGCTGGGACTCGATGGAAAACATCTGGATGGCATCCGACTTTGACGGGGCGTTCGCTCAGTACGTCAAAGTGCCCGCGTCCGAAGTGTTTCCTGTCAATTGCGACTGGAGCGATGCTGAACTGGCAACGCTGCCATGCGCCTACGGCACGGCGGAAAACATGTTGCACCGCACACGCGTTGGCGATGGCGACGCGGTCTTGATTACAGGGGCGTCGGGCGGTGTGGGTTCGGCGGCCGTGCAACTGGCGAAACGCCGCGGTGCAAGGGTCACCGCAATTGCGGGCAAAGACAAGATCGATACCGTACGGGCCATCGGGGCAGACGAGGTTATTGAACGCGACGCCGATCCCGTCGCTATTCTCGGTGAAAAATCGGTCGACGTTGTCGTTGACATCGTCGCTGGCGCAGGATTCGGCAACATGCTCAAGCTTCTGAAGCGAGGCGGCCGCTATACATCAGCCGGTGCTATCGCCGGGCCAATGGTGACACTGGATATGCGCGACTTTTACCTCAAAGACCTTACGCTTGTCGGTTGCACCGCATGGGACGAGCCGGTGTTTCCGAACCTGGTGTCGTACGTCGAGCGCGGCGAGATTCGGCCACTGCTCGCGAAAACGTTTCCATTGGCAGAGATTGCGACTGCGCAGCGCGAGTTTCTCGACAAGAAGCACGTAGGCAATTTCGTGCTCGTGCCCCCGGCCGCCGACTAGGCGTAAGTGCTGCCGATCGAAAACCAGCAGTCAATTTTCTTCGTTGGCAAACCCCAGGTGTTTCAGGAAGTGCGGCAGTAGGTGTTCAGCCGCTCCATCGAGATCCAGTTCAATCCCGAGCCGGTTTAAATCCGTCATTTGCAGTTGTGCATATCCACAGGGATTGATGCGTGAGAACGGTTCGAGTTCGACGTCGACGTTCAGTGCCATGCCGTGAAAGCTCGAGCCACGCCGAATGCGCAAGCCAACAGAGGCCAGTTTGGTGCTATCGACATAGACGCCGGGCGCCTTCGGGTCGGCTGCGGCATTAACATCATATTCAGCCGCGAGATCGACGACGCTTTCTTCAAGTGCGGTCACCAGCTTGCGTACACCGATTCCGGCGCGACGCAGATCGACGAGCGGGTACACCATGAGCTGGCCGGGACCATGAAACGTGACCTGGCCGCCGCGATCGATGTTTACAACCGGAATGTCGCCCGGCGCAAGCAGGTGTTCTTCGCTGGCGTTGAGCCCCATTGTGAAAACGGGCGGATGTTCGCAAAACCAGATCTCGTCCTGCGTGGATTCGTCGCGCTCGTCGGTAAACGCCTGCATTTCGTGCCAGAGCGGCACATATTCCTGGCGACCACGGTGCCGGATTTTGACGTCCGCGCTCACAGCGCCATCAATACGTCTTCGTGCGCGGTAACTTCCCTGTAAATGGCATCGAGCTGTTGCTGGCTCGTTGCCGTTATCGTAACCGTGACTGAAACGAAATTGCCTTTCTTGCTGAGTGCGGTCGCGACGGCGTCATCGCCGAGCGGGCCGACGTGGTTTTCAACCAAGCCTTTTGCGGTCGCGCGAAATTCCGGCGTGTCGCGTCCCATCATATTGATCGGGAACTCGCA
>JBCAZN010000051.1:0-9964 GCA_038533035.1 Pseudomonadota bacterium | reverse complement strand
TCGTTCGCCCAGGACGTCGGTGCCGATACCTGGCTCGAACCATTCCAGGGTGTTGCCGCTGAAATGTGTGGAGCACCGGTTGCACCGCATGACGGCAGTGCGCCGGGCACCTACGATTTTGATGATGCCGCGGGCACGCTGACGATCAACGGAACAGGCCTGCATCTTGGCCTCGCGAAAGTCGTCAACGGTATGGAGCTGCAAACGCCTGGCGCTGCACCAGCCTCGATTACGTACAACGTAGAAATACTCGATGCGACAACGCTGACGGTGACGATTGAGACAAACCCGGGTGAATGGTGGACGTTCCGCTTTGCAAAAGAGCCGGAGTCACCGCTCCTCGGTAAGTGGAAACTCGACGGTGAGGGTTCAGCGGGCGTCGGCCCCACGGAAGGCGATATTTCCTGGTGGAGTGTTGATGCCGCGGCCGTCATAGCACGTGCCTGCTGGCTTGACGATGTCTACGAATTTAACGCTGACGGTTCGTTCAGAAACATCCAGGGCGATGAAACCTGGCTTGAACCGTGGCAGGGCGTTGCCGGCGAAATGTGTGGCGCTCCGGTTGCCCCGCATGACGGCAGCAATGGTGCAATCTTCGAATACGATGAAGATGCCAGCACACTGAAGCTGACGGGAACAGGCGCCCACCTGGGTCTGGCCAAGACTGTCAATGGTTCGGAACTGGCGTCGCCGGCTTCAGCCCCGGGATCTGTAACGTATAACGTAACGGTGCTCGACGGTGACACGATGACGGTCACAATCGATGTTGGTACGGGCTGGTGGCAGTACCGCCTGGTGCGCGTATCGAACTCGCCGCTGGTGGGCAAGTGGAAACTGGCCGGCGAAGGCTCGGCCGGAGTCGGACCTGCGTCAGGCGATATTTCCTGGTGGAGTCTCGACGCAGCCGGTGTAACCGCGCGCGCATGCTGGCTGGACGATGTATACCACTTCGGTGACGATGGTTCGTTCCAGAATTTCCAGGATGGCGATACATGGCTTGAACCGTTCCAGGGTGTTGCCGCTGAAATGTGCGGTGCGCCAGTGGCTCCGCACGATGGCTCCAGCGCCGGCTCGTTTAGCTACGACGACGCGGCCGGGTCACTAACCATCGACGGCCGTGGCTCCTTCCTGGGACTGCCGAAAGCCGTCAATGGCTCGGAACTGGCAGATCCGTCTGCAGCACCGGATTCGATCACCTATGACGTACTGACGATCGACAATGACAACGTAACGGTCACGCTCGAAACGGCAGCCGGAACCTGGTGGACCTTTGCGCTTGAGCGCGTCAATGACACGGCGCCGCTTGCTGGCAAGTGGGTGCTCGACGGTGAAGGTGCGGCCGGTGTTGGCCCTGCCGAAGGCGATATCTCCTGGTGGAGTACCGATGCTGCGGCAGTGATGGCTCGCGCCTGCTGGTTCGACGATGTCTACGCATTCAATGCCGACGGCTCCTTTGAGAACGTGCAGGGCAGCGAAACCTGGCTTGAGCCCTGGCAGGGTGTTGCCGCCGAGATGTGTGGCGCGCCGGTTGCGCCGCACGACGGCAGCAACAACGCCATCTTCGAGTACGACGATGCTGCAGGTTCTTTGAAGATCACCGGTACAGGCGCCTACCTCGGTCTGCCGAAAGTAACGAACGGCGCGGAAATTGCGTCCCCCGCATCTGCACCCGGATCGGTTACCTACAACGTATCTGTACTGGACAACGACACCATGACGCTGACGATCGACGTCGGCACAGGCTGGTGGCAGTACCGATTGCGACGCGCCTCGGACTCGCCGCTGGTCGGTAACTGGAAACTGGATGGCGAAGGTGCTGCCGGCGTCGGACCCGCCGCCGGTGATGTTTCCTGGTGGTCCGCGGACGCTGCGTCATTGACGTTGCGCGCTTGCTGGTTCGACGATGTCTATCACTTCGGTGCTGGCGGAAGCTTCCAGAACTTCCAGGACGGTGATACATGGCTCGAACCGTTCCAGGGCGTAGCTGCCGAAATGTGTGGTGCGCCAGTTGCGCCGCATGACGGTTCAAGCGCCGGGTCGTTCAGCTACGATGACGCTGCCGGAACGCTGACGCTTAATGGTCGCGGTTCATTTCTTGGTCTGCCGAAAGCGGTTAACGGCTCGGAACTGGCAGATCCCTCGGCTGCGCCTGACTTCGTGACCTACGACGTTCAGACGCTGGATACCGGAACTGTAACGGTTACGCTCGAGACGGCGGCCGGAACCTGGTGGACGTTCAGGCTTGCCAAGGACTAACTAGAGTCCTGCCTCAAATAGCGAGGCACGTAAACAAAATACCCGCAGCTTGCTGCGGGTATTTTTTTGTCTGGATTACAGTGCGGCAGGTCTCTAGATAAATCAGAACAGCGTATAGATGAACGGCGCCAGGGACGATCCCTGCGCGAATACGATCAGACCGCCGAGCAGAACCATGACCAGTATGATCGGGCCGAGCCAGAACTTCTTGCGTTCCCGCATAAAGGCCCACAGGTCTGCCAACAGATCCAGCATCAGAAGGGTTTCTCCAGTTTGTCCTTCGGGCTCTTGGAACTCTTAACCCGGTAACTCTTTTGCTCCGGATCGAGCGACCGTTGCATCGGGTCTTCGCCCATGAGGCGCCTGATTAACGCCATCGGTGAAATCATAACGAAAAACACGATGCCGAGCACGAGCGGCGTCATAATGCGGCCGGCAAAAAGTCCGAAGTGCATCCAGCCACGGTAGATTGGACGCAGCCACTCCGGCTGCAGCAGTGCCAACAGCCAGAACGGTGTTGCGATATACCACGGCCAGCGTGGCCAGTCGACATCGAGCAGCCACGGAAAGAACAGACCGAACAGCACGACAACGGCCGCACCGGTTGTTAAACCAAATTCGCGCAGGCCTTTGCGGTCGAGCTCGGGAATTTCGTGTGCAGTTGCCATCAGTCCAGCTCGAACTCGTCTTGCCAGGATGAATCGTCATCCCAGACCGGTTGTTCGCTCTTTTTCAGCAAAACGTTTTCCACGACCAGGTAGTCCATTTCAGTGCGCATAAAGCACCGATACGCGTCGCTGGGTGTACAGACAATTGGCTCGCCGCGAACATTGAACGAGGTATTCACGAGAACGCCACACCCGGTTCGCGCCTCAAACGCCTTGAGCAATGCGTGGTAGCGCGGATTCGTTTCCTCGTGAACAGTCTGGACGCGCGCCGAGTAGTCAACATGCGTCACTGCGGGAAGTTCCGAGCGCTTGAGCTTGAGTTTTTCGACACCGAACAATTCTTTTTGCTGGTCGGTAGCCGGCGTCCTGATCGATTCCTTTACCGGCGCCACGATCAACATGTAAGGGCTTGGCGAGTCCTGCTCGAAGTAATCCGTTACGCGCTCCCACAGGACCGACGGGGCAAACGGCCGGAACGACTCGCGATATTTGATCTTGAGATTCATCACCGACTGCATTTTGGTGCTACGGGGATCGCCGATAATCGAGCGACCACCGAGCGCGCGCGGGCCAAACTCCATGCGGCCCTGAAACCAGCCGATGACGTTCTCCTCATCGAGCAAACCGGCAGCGCGCGCATAGAGAACGTCGTCATCGAGTACTTCGTACTTCGCGCCCATCGCATCCAGCTGGTCGCGAATTTCCGCTGCCGTGTAGCTCGGCCCGAGATATGACCCATGCATGCGGTCGGCGGCGGGACCAGAACTGCTGATCGGTGTCCGCGGCTGCTCGTCGTAGTCGTGCCAAACGATCGCCGCGGCGCCGACGGCGCCGCCGGCGTCACCCGCAGCGGGCTGGATCCAGATATTTTCGAACGGTCCTTCACGCAGCAGTCGACCGTTTGCCACGCAGTTGAGCGCGACGCCACCAGCAAGACAGAGATTCTTTTCGCCGGTTTCGGCGGCCAGCGTTTTGGCAAGTCGCATTACAACTTCTTCGGTGACTACCTGGATCGACGCCGCGATATCCATTTCGCGCTGCGTCAGCTCGCCTTCCGGTTGCCGCGGCGGACCGCCGAAGACTTCGTCAAAGCGACTGTTTGTCATCGTCAGGCCAGTGCAGTAGTTGAAGTACTGCATGTCGAGGCGAAACGTGCCGTCCTCCTTGAGATCCATCAGCTTGTCGAGTATCAGGTCGACAAATTTCGGTTCACCGTAGGGAGCAAGCCCCATGAGTTTGTATTCGCCGGAATTCACTTTGAATCCCGCGTAGTACGTAAACGCGGAATACAGCAGGCCGAGTGAATGCGGAAAGTCGATTTCCCAGAGCGGTTCGAGGTTCGCTCCGTTCCCCAGCCATGTCGACGTAGTCGCCCATTCGCCGACACCGTCGAGGCAGAGCACGACAGCGCGATCGAACGGACTGAAATAAAATGCTGAAGCGGCATGCGACTGGTGATGCTCGGCGAAGAGCAGCGGCGGCAGATCTTTCGGCTTACAACCTGCGAGCTCTGCGAGTTCTTTCTTCAGTACGCTCTTCAGATACAGCTTTTCCTTGAGCCAGACAGGCATTGCCGCAACAAACGAGCGAAACCCGTTTGGCGCGTAGCTCATGTATGTCTCAAGTAATCGTTCGAATTTGATCAGTGGTTTGTCATAGAAGACGATGCGGTCCACTTCACCAAGAGTCAGACCCTCGGATTTCAGGCAATAGCAGATCGCATCCGTCGGAAACCGGGCGTCGTGTTTTTTTCGGGAGAAGCGCTCTTGCTGCGCAGCGGCAACGAGATCGCCGTTCCTGAGCAGCGCAGCGGCACTGTCATGATAGTAGGCGGAAATGCCGAGAATGCAGGACGCTTCTGTCACTACTGTGCCGGCGCTTCGGCCCATTCCTTCGCCATATCAGCCTGGCCACCCATATTCATGATCTGCGTCATGCGCTGATTTAACGGGTAACCCGCTTCCTCTGCCTGCGATTGTATGGAACGGGCGTAGTTATTAACGCGCTCAATGTAGCGGTGCAGATCTTTGTCTTTTCCGTTCTGGCGACTGTAGCTGATCAGGTTGCCATACGCTCTTAACGACAAGTCGATTTGATCGGGGTAATTGTCGGGTATCTCAAGCAAATGACGCTTACCCGTTTCATAGTCACCGACGCGTAGATACGCCGTACCGATCCAGTTGACCGTCTCGGCAATCTTGGTTTGATCGCCGCGCGTGTAGTGCAAAGACTGTTCGAGGTGCGGAATGACCTCACGCCATTTGCCCTCACGGCTCATCGCGTCGGCGAGTTTCATGTAGGTCTCCCGATTGTGCGGGTAGAGTTCAAGAATTTTGTTGAGGTGAAAGTACATCGCCGGTGGATTGCGCAGACGCTGGTTAATCACCGCCAGCTCAAAATGAACCTTCCAATCCGCAACTCCGGCATCGACAACGCGTTGGCGGCGCTGCACGACTTCGCTTTGCGACCCGACGGCGCGGCTGATTCGGTCAACTTTGCCGGCAAGGAATTCCTGCAGCTCCGCGTAATTCGCCTGTCCGGGAAATGGCGGATGTTCAATCATGCCCTGCAGGTTCTTTATCTCTTCGATCGTGTCGTAGTTTGGAAACCCGATTCGGGCGGCAACGTCGGCACCGGGCAACGGCTGAAAGCTGTCGTCGCCGTTCACGTCGCCAGCAATTGAGCGCGAAAATTCAGCGGCGAGCACATGATTCCCGGCAAAGTCGTAGTGGACGTGTTCGAGCAGCAGGTTCCAGCCCGGTTGATATGGCTCGCTGGTTTTTTCGAAAGCAGCCGCACTATCGACGAAGCTGAAATTCTCACCGGCAAACGCCGTCGCAACGCCGTGAACGATCTGGTTGATCCGCGTGTCGGCCCGAAACCGCAATGCGTCCAGCTCCATGGAGCGAATGTAGTGACGTTGCGCCTCGTCATAACGACCCAGGTTTTCGAGTGCCGTTGCCAGCCGAAAGTGGGTATCGGCGTAGTCGGGATCGATT
This sequence comes from Pseudomonadota bacterium, assembly GCA_038533035.1. GTDB lineage: Bacteria > Pseudomonadota > Gammaproteobacteria > Steroidobacterales > Woeseiaceae > UBA1847. The sequence goes on along the minus strand of JBCAZN010000051.1, from coordinate 4,041 downwards.
TCCAGGGCAGACAGGAATTGCAAAACGGCGTCCTGCCAGTTTCCCTCGTCGGCGCTTTGCGATCCGGCACGAACCTTCTCGTTCCACTCATCGAGCTTTGCTTCTGTCAGGTTGGTGTCGTGAACGGATAGGAAAGGTGCCGAGTGCCGCAGGTTAACCGGAACGCTCGATAGCAAGACATGGATTCCCTTGTCCTGCAGGGTCTCGACAATGTCGATAAGGTTGTCTTCATAGTGATCGTAAACACTACCCATGCGCGGGTCATCGTGCGGGACACCGTGATTGGTAAACATCTGCATGCCTTCCCATTCGAGTTCCTGCATCGCGTCCGTCGAGTTGACCGATTGCAGAATGCCGCTCAGCCCCTGCCAGAGTCGCGTGCGCTTCAGCGCCTGTGTTGTGCGGATCAGCGTCAGGTTCGAAAGGAAATTCTGATTGAACGTGCCGGGACCATACGGACCGACGACCTCATTGTTTCCCATGAGGATGATGGCGAAGTCGGCGGAGTCGTCCGGAATCGATCGCGCGACCTCGTAAACCACGTGAGAGTTCACCGACGTCATTGCGGTATTGATGACTTCAATCTTTCGCGAAGGCATTGCAGCGCGCAGCTGGGCACCGAGCAGTCGGTCGAAGCCATGATTCTTGTGAGGGAATCCTTGCGCAGCGGATCCACCGAGGACATACACGCGAACCAACTCCGGATCACGTGCTTTTGCGAACGTGTTCTCGAGCGGGCCGATGTTCAGGGATTCAGGATAGAACTGGTCGGCGAAATTCGGGTTTTCCTGGTAGTGCGGTTCGCCGTTGATATCGATTTCGTGAAAGTAGTCGAACGACTGGCCGACACCAAACGCCATCAAACCGAGCTCAAGCAAAACAAAAAACAGAATCGGTACGACGACGATCGTAATGAATGTGAAGACAGTATTCTTTAGTTCTGGCACGAAGGATGTCCTTGCAGTCGCATGTCTAGCGAATAGTGCTAGGGCAGTAGTGGTCGATGAACTGCTGGTGTGACGGCAGCTGGCCGAGAACGTGGTCGACGCGCTGGCTCAGCACCTGCATGAAGCGGCGCAATTCCTGCTCCGGCATCATGTCCACAATCGGATGATAGCTGGCGGGCTCTATGCCCTGACCGAGCATTACCTGCGTCCAGCTATTCTCGGTAAAAACGTCACCCTCAGCCTGGAAAACCCGCCCGGTATCGCGGAACAGATCGAGTCGATGTTGCAGGCTCTCCGGAATATCCATCTGGCGGCAGCGCCGCCAGAACGCTGAGTCGGTTCGTTCGTTGACGTGATAGTGCATGATGATGAAGTCGCGTATGAAACGAAACTCGGTATCCATCTGGCGATTGAACTCGACCTGATCTGCTGCGACGATGCCGTTGTACGGAAACATCTGCAGCAGCCGAATTACGCCGCGCTGGATCAGGTGGATACTCGTCGACTCCAGGGGCTCGAGAAATCCGGATGCGAGTCCGAGCGCGATGCAGTTCTTATTCCAGTGTTGCTTGCGCTGGCCGGTACGGAAGCGCAGCACTCTGGGCTCGGTCAATACGTCGCCTTCCACATTGCCCAGCAGGGTTTCCCTTGCCTCATCGTCACTCATGAACTCGCTGCAATACACGAGGCCATTGCCGACACGTGTCTGCAGCGGGATGCGCCATTGCCAGCCGCATTCATGGGCAATGGAGCGGGTGTAGGGAATGGGTTCACTGACGGCCTGCGTTTGCACCGCGATCGCCCGGTCGCACGGCAGCCAGTGCGTCCAGTCCTCGAATTCGGTTTCAAGCGTCTTGCCCATCAGCAGGCTGACAAACCCGGTGCAGTCGATAAACAGATCGCCGGCAACCACCTTGCCGGACTCCAGTACGACCGCGGCAATGTCGCCCGATTCGGCTTGGTTAACGTCGACAATCTTGCCCTCGATCCGGGTTACGCCGTCTTGCTCGGCGATGCCGCGCAGGTATCCGGCGTATCGAGTTGCATCGATGTGGTAGGCATAGCTCGGCCCGTTTTCCTTGAGCAGGCCAAACTTGTTCGCCCGCGCGGCCATCAATTCCGTCGAGTAGCGGCCGTAGTCGTCGGCGAACCCGAGCTGTTTCGCTTTCAGCCAGAAATGCTGGAAACCCGCGGCCCAGCAACCTTCACCGGTAAAGCCAAACGCATGGATATACTCGTCGCCGATATCCCGCCAGTTTTCGAAACTGATGCCAAGTTTGATCGTGCCCTGCACTTTGGACAGGAATTCAGCCTCGTCAATCTTTAGTAAGCGATGCAGGGCAATAAATGCCGGGATGGTCGCTTCGCCAACGCCGACTGTACCGATGGCGTCAGATTCAACCAGCGTCACGTTGAGGTTCGCACCGACCAGGCGCGCAATGGAGGTCGCGGCGGTCCAGCCTGCGGTACCGCCGCCTACGACGACGACATTTTGTACTTTTTCAGATGACAATCGATTCCTGCCTCACACCAGTTTGTCGCGGAGCATTTTGCGAATTTGTCGTGCGGTCTGCTCGTCAATGGGATTTAAAACGCCACGCGCGCTCTCCGGAATATGCTCGAAATTTTCAGCATCGGCGTTAAAGACGTAGTGATCGAAGACGTCCTGCCATTGCTTGCGTTGCGCTTCGGGCAAGTCGCGCAGGCCGAGTATCGCGTGCTGCAAGACACTGAGCGGCGGGCCGAGGTACGACGGTGAGCTACGCCACCAGTAATTCACGAGCACGTTGAAAGGGCTGAGCGCTTCAAGATGATGCCACCACATGCTGGGAATAATGATGGCATCGCCGGGCTGCAGTACCGCCATCCTTGCAGCCTTTACGGCATCGCGAAAACGCGGGAAGCGCTCGTAATCAGGCGCATCAAAATCGACGAGGCTGATCGGTTGTCCGGCCGGCGTATAGTCCAGCGGTCCGACATAAAGATTGGGCAACTGCTCCGGCGGAAACAGGATGACGCGCCGCTCGCCGGCGACGACACACGCCACGTTTGACGGAAAATCGTAGTGCGCCGAAACGCGGCTCTGGTTGCCGATCCAGATACTGGCCAACGGGTTCAGGTGACCGATTGGCAGGTCGTTTTCGTCGCGAAACCCGGGTAGCCAGTGATCGACGTTTGTCGAGCCAACGTAAATCGACGGCGGAGACGGCATTTCAGCATTGGCCTGAATTCGCTGCACGGCATCGTTTAACGCGATGCGCCGGTACTCGAAATTAAATCCGGACATATCGTCGTTGTAAAAGATTCGGCCATTGGATTCCGGCGGTGCGCACAGTGCGGTCACGACATTATTGGAATCAAAGCGGTGCAGGTAGTCGACGATCGCGTCCGTTGACTCGAGGCCTTGTTTTACGGCCGGCCAGTCAGAAACCAGGCCGCGCAATACCAGCGGCTGGTCAGACGCCAGTAGCTCATCGCTGAGTTTGGCGACATCGACGTCGCCTGCCTCGTCAATGGGCTGCTGGATGTCGTGGAGTACGTGTTGCTCGTTCATGGAAAATGGCGTTCGACGCTATGAGTAGAGGCGGTTGCGCCGTTCGATCAGGCCGCTCAGTCTCGACAGGGAGGCGACCGCCATGAAAACGGGCTGCAGGTAACCGGCCTGGTTCAGTGATTCCAGCGCATCTCCCTTGAGTTGGTAGAGACGCTCTTCTGCAATGCTGTAAAAACCCTGCAGGCTTTTCGTATCGCCATTGACGAATGTCAGGTCGAAGGTGATCTGCTCAAGCAATTCATGCTCGAGCAGTGCATCAATAAAGCCGACGCTGTGTTGTAAGCCACGATGCAATTTTTCCAGTACGGCAACCTTTTGATGTAGAAACTCGGTCGGTTCGCCATTGTCGTCAAACAGCAATTCGCCGTCATCTTTGCCAGCGCGCGGGTGGCTCATGTCAACGGAAACGACCGGCGCGTCGTCGCCGCCTTCTTTGCCGGTCGCAATCAGAAACGGCTGGCGTTGTGCGATCGCCGGCACGTAGGATGCATCCCAGCTGTCGCCTGACAGAAAAAGGTTCTGGTCCGGTTCGAATCCCAG
>JBCAZN010000050.1:0-10001 GCA_038533035.1 Pseudomonadota bacterium | reverse complement strand
GAGGCCGGCGCCTGCCAGACGGCCTCGACGTCACGGACCCGGAACCACTGCCACCGGAACACGCCTTGTGGCAGATGCCCAACGTGATCATCACGCCGCACATTGCGGCTCGTGGTTTCGACAGGGAATGGCTGCGGTTCATCATCGAGGAAAATCTGCGCCGTTACGTGGCGGGAGAAACCTTGCTCAACGAAGTCGATCCGGCACGCGGCTATTGAATCACCTGAAAACGACCTGACACGGAATAAGATACGAATGAGCGAAAAATTGAAAGTCCTGGTGCACGGCACCGGGTTTGCAGGACAGGGCCACACAGATGCATTTCGCAATGTCGGTACCGATGTCGTTGGCATGGTGGGCCGCACCGAGTCAGTCTTAAAGGAAGTCACCGAGAAGATGGGAATCCCCTACTCGGGTACAGACTGGCAACAGGCGCTGGAAGAGTGCCAGCCCGACATTGTCTCCATCGGTACACCCGGCGGCGCGCACGTTGAGCCCATCAAACAGGCGATTGCCGAAGGTTGTCATGTCTTCTGCGACAAGCCGCTAACCGAAAGCGGGGAAACCGCCCAAGAACTCTACGAGCTCGCGAAAGCAAAAGGCGTAAAAACGGCGTTTGCGTCCAGCTTCCGCTACATGCCGCATATCATGCAGGCGAAGCAGCTTGTCGCTGCGGGTGCGATAGGCGAACCGCTCGAAGTCGAGTGTATCTCGCACTTCAATCTTGAACGCGGCATTCCGTTTGGCTGGTCACATCGAAAAGAACACGGCGGTGGCCGACTGAACAACAACTTTACTCACATGCTGTCGATCGTCACTTCGGTGATCGGTGAGAACATACTTTCGATCATGGCCGAAGTGCGCGACGACCTCGGCAAGGCGCCCATTGTAGAGGGTATGCACAACTTCAAGACGCGGCGCGAACTGATTCCGGATGATCTCGACGATCCGTCGCTCAAATGGGGCGAATCAAACGTCGAATGGAGCTACACCGTACTCGCGCAACTGAAAAGTGAGTTTGCGAGTAAGCCCGTTTCAGTGATGTTCAGGCACGGCGGCTTGCACCCGCGATTCAACGAGGACCACATCGTTTTCTACGGCAGCAAGGGGGCGATCTATATCAAGGGCCACTACGGCAGCGGGCCGCTGTATCTTTATGGTGACGACAAGGAGTGGCGGGAACAGCCGTTGCCTGCAGAGATTGCGGCCGATGTTCCAGACATCGACAGCGACACAGAAAGAAACTGGCAATACCTGATTCGTGAGCTGGTGAAAGACATCAAGGGCGAACCGGTTGCTCCGTACCAGACCTTCAAGGAAGGCGCCCAGTACCAGCAACTTATTGATATTATTCGTCAAAATGGACCCTGGACTGATGTCAGGCACCTCAACAAGGAGTAACCCGCTTGGTCTATGAGTACCTGGTAATCAGCGGCTACTTCCTGCTCGTCGTCGGCATCGGCTTTGCGTTCAAGCGCATGGCCAAAAAATCCACGAGCGATTACTTTCGCGGCGGTGGCCGTATGCTGTGGTGGATGGTCGGGTCAACGGCGTTCATGATGCAGTTCTCGGCCTGGACGTTTACGGGTGCCGCCGGCAAGGCATTCACCGACGGCTTTGCCGTTTGCCTGGTCTTTCTCGCCAATACGTTCTCCTATTTTTGCGGGTGGGCTTATTTTGCGCATCGCTTCCGCCAGATGCGGGTCGACACGCCAACGGAAGGCATTCGGCGCCGCTTCGGACACCAGAACGAATTGTTCTTTTCGTGGGCATTGATCATCTTCAGCCTGATCAATGCGGGCATCTGGCTTAACGCACTGGGTGTGTTCTCGAGCGCAGTATTTGAGGCTGACATCACGTTAACTATTGTCATCACGGGGCTTACCGTGCTGTTCGTTTCCGTGGTGTCGGGTGCCTGGGGTGTGGTGGCATCGGACTTTGTACAAACACTGACGGTTGCGGTCGTATCGATAGCCTGTGCCGTAGTGGCGCTGGTGATGGTCGATGGTCCGGTTCAACTGGTCAGGAACTTTCCGTCGAATTTTTTCATCGGGCCAAACATGAACTACCCGCTGCTGCTGGTCGGCACGTTCGTGTTTTTCTTGGTGAAGCAACTGGTCACGATCATGAACCTGCATGATTCGTTCCGTTTCCTGAATGCCCGCGACTCGGTAAACGCGAGAAAGGCCGCGTTACTTGCGATGGGCCTGATGGGTGTCGGCAGCCTGATCTGGTTCATACCGCCCTGGGCTGCGGCCACGCTTTATCCGGACGCGCCGTTAGCCTATCCGGAGCTCGGCAACAAAGCCGCCGATGCGATTTATCTGGTCTTCGCGCGCAATGCGATGCCAATAGGCACGGTCGGACTGTTATTAGCCGGACTGTTCGCCGCGTCGATGTCGTCGATGGACTCCGCGCTCAACAAGAATTCCGGCATTTTCGTTCGCAGCATGTATCAGCCCTTTCTTGCGCGGCGCAATCAATCGGTCTCCGACAGTCACCTGCTGACCGTTAGCCGGCTGCTCAGCATGGTCAGCGGCATCATCGTGATTTTCATGGCGCTGTTCTTCAAATCCCTGAGCGAGCTGAGCCTGTTTGATCTCATGATGTCAGTTTCGACGATGATCCAGGTGCCGTTGCTGATTCCGTTGATCGTTGGCATTTTCGTCAAAAGAACACCGCAGTGGGCGCCCTGGGTGACCGTCGTGCTCGGCCTGTTTGTTTCGTGGCTGATGAAGGAAGTAATCACGCCGCAGCTCGTTGCGAGCTGGTTAGGCATGAACGAGCTGACGGCGCGCGAGGTTGTCGATATGAACCTGATGCTAACGCTGGCAGCACACCTCTTTATCACCGCAGGCTTTTTCTGCCTGACCTCGCTTCTCTACAACGAGGCCAAAGACGAACACAAAGCGCAGACGAAAGCGTTCTTCGATGACCTCGAACGACCGGTAATCGCAGACGACCACCAGGACGACTACGACCGACAGCAACGCAACAAGCTCGGCGCGATGGTGATGTTCATGGGCGCCGGGATCATGCTGATGACACTGATTCCCAATCCGCTATGGGGACGATTCATATTTGTGCTCTGCTCACTCGTCATCCTGACGATCGGATTCCTGCTCAAGCGCAGCGCGACGCCCGCCGCTGCGGCGACCTGACTCGGAGCGACAGTAATGCCCAGGACTCTCTTTCTCGCCTTCGCGCTTTTCCTACTATCCGCCTGTGCGAACAGTGCGAAACCGGAATGGCAGGTTCGAGTCGCGCACGGTACAGACGAATCGGCCGGTGGCGGGCCTGCCTATATCATCTCCACCCCGGCAGCGACCTACTATCTCGAAAAAGAAGGCGGCGGCCTGTCGAGCATGCTCGATCCGGATGGCGTTGACTGGCTTGGTTTTCACAGTGCGGAAGGCTCGGGCCACAAAGGCGAATACCGCGGCTTTCCAAATGCCGTGCATCGCCAGGATGGCAACTACTTTCACGCAATGAATGCCGGCACCGACCCGTCGACGTCTGTCGTTGACACCGAAACGGAGCAGCACGCCCGGATAACATTCACGTCAGACAATGGCCAGTGGGAAGGCCGCTGGGACTTTTACCCTGACCGCTGCGACTTCACGATGAGCAAGGTCAGTGAAGGCTACAGGTACTGGGTCCAGTATGAAGGCGTGCCCGGTGGCGAAATGGACGCGACGGACTATTGGTTCTCATCGGCTGACGAGCTGCAGCACCCGATCAACGAGCAACGCATCAGCGACCTGCCCGATCCGGAGTGGATGGCCTTCGGCGATCAAGACTCGGACCGAGTCCTCTATGTTCTGCATCACGAAGACGACAATGAACCGGATGACTATGTCAGTCGCCCACACATGACCGTGCTCGGCTTTGGCCGGCGCGACAAGGACAAGTTCCTGACGACTGAGCAGACCTTCTCTATTGGTTTTGTTGAGTCGACCCACTACGAGACCGTTGATCGCGCCGTCAGGCGGATACTTGACTGACTGAACGACCGAGCAACCGGTAAAACGGTACCGCCTTGATGCACTCCTCCACGGGTAAAAGTGCGAACGCCCAGAATAAAGGCAGCTCAAGATACAACACGAACAGCGCGCACAGCGGCAACACCACCAGCCATTGCGTGAAAAAATGGATTTGTAACACCTGCACGCTTCTGCCCATCGCGCGCAGCGAGTTCCCGGCAATCATGTTGTACGTCCTCACGAGCGGCAGCACGATATAAAGAGGCGCAATACTGGCCATCGCCGCATGCGTTTGCGGCTCAACGTTCTGGTAGATGACCGGCGCTAAAATACTCAGGCCAAACAATGCCAGGCACACACCCGCTGCCATGATGAAACCAATGCGAATGCAGCTGCCCACAATTGGCCGCAGATGCGCCTGGTTCCCCTGCCCTATAGCCTGCGTGATGCTGATCGAATTCGCTTGCGCCCAGGCAACGATGGACTGGGTGGCGATACGCAGCCACGGGAAGATCAGCGTCACGGCGACATAGGAGTAGAGATCCAGTTGCGAGAACAGCAACTGGTAGATGGTATTGCCGAGTGAAAGTACGAGGAAGTTTGTTGCGACCGGTAGAATTTCGTAAATATGTGCTCGCATTTCACCTGCGGCAAAATGCTCGGTATCGCGAAACTTCTGCATGACCGGCAGTCTGAGTGTGTGCCGCAGCAGCAGAAGCAGGCGCAATGTAACCGCAGACAGACTGCCCAGCGCCGCACCCGCGACACCCAATCCCGCAAACGACAATCCCGGCACACCAAAAATGAGTGCGTAGCTCAGCAGCACGTTGAACGGTACTTCAACAAGATGAATCTTGAACGGGGTTCTGGTATCTCCCTGCCCATTCAGGAAGACCGTCAACGTCTGGCTAACGGCGTTGACGATCAACACATACTTTGAAATCGACAGGTAGGCGCTGGCCTGCGCACGCAACGCCGGGTCCTCGGTCAACAGGCCGATGAGCTGGTCGCCAATCAAGGTGATCACGAACAGAAATAACAGCGCCGCCGTGCAACTGATCAGTACGCCATGGCTCAGAATGCGCTGCAGCCCTTTTCGATCTCCGGCACCCGCAATTCGCCCGACGACAAGCTGCGTGCCATTGCCAATAGCGAACTGCAGACCGACGAAGAACGCAATGATCGTTGCTGCGATGCCGAGCGCGGCAAGAGGGACTTCGCCGAGCGGTGCCACCAAAAGTGTGTCGATGATCAGCATCGACTGCAGCAACAGCGCGTTTAGTGCCAGCGGCCAGGCCATCGACAGGTTGCGGCGCGTGTAGTGGCGCGCCAGCTGCTGCTGTTCGTCGTTCAATGCGTTAGTCGCGAACCGACTCGAGCGCGTGAATGACGCCGCGAAGTTCGGCGAGACCTTTCATACGCCCGGCATAGGAGTAGCCAGGCCGAACATTGCCGTCGGTTTTTTCGTCGCCCATGGCGTGCCCGTGATCCGGTCGCATCGGGATCGCGCAGCGTCCTGTGGGGAGCCCGCTACGCTGTTGCTCGGCGTCGAGCAGTGCATTGACGATACCGACGATGTCGTTGTCACCGTCGAGGTGTTCGGACTCGTAGAACGAGCCATCGTCCTCGCGCTTGATATTCCTGAGGTGCACAAAATAGATGCGTTCGTGAAACTCGCGGATCATTTCGACGAGATCGTTGTCGCCGCGTGCGCCATAGGAACCGGCACACATCGTTAGGCCATTGGACGGGCTCGGCACGGCGTCAAGCAGCGCCCTCGCGTCGTCGGCCGTCGACACAACGCGTGGCAGGCCAAATAAAGAGAACGGCGGATCATCCGGGTGGATGGCCATGACCACGCCGGCGTCTTCGGCGACCGGAATGATTTCCTCGAGAAATGCGAACAGGTTAGCGCGGTAAGCGTCGTTGCCGATCTTTGCGAAGCGGTCGATTTCGGCACGAATCCCGTCGCGATCGTAGCTGCCTTCACCACCGGGCAACCCGGCAATGATATTTCTCTCGAGTGCCAATCGTTCGTCGGCCGACATTCCAGCGAATCGTTCGGTCGCTCGCTCGACAACGTTGTCACTGTAGCTGTTTTTCGCGCCGTCACGCTTGAGAACAAACAGGTCATAGGCGGCGAAGTCGACCATCTCGAATCGCAGCGCTTGCGCTTTGTTCGGCAAATTGTAATTCAGGTTGGTTCGCGTCCAGTCGACAACCGGCATAAAGTTGTAGCAAACACGATGAATGCCCGCCGCGCCGAGATTACGAATGCTTTCCCTGTAGTTGTCGCAGTAGCGTTGATACTCGCCCGAGCGCGTCTTGATGTCATTGTGCAGCGGTACCGATTCAACGACAGACCAGGTCAGCCCCGCGTCCTCGATCAGTTGTTTGCGTTCATCGATCGCCGCTCGTGTCCAGGCGTCACCGGTCGGCACATGATCGAGTGCAGTGACGATACCGGTGGCACCCGCCTGCCGAATCTGTTCGAGCGTTACGGTATCGGCAGGTCCAAACCAGCGCCAGGTTTCTTCCATGGTTATGCGTTCCAGTACAAACAATGCGACTCGCGGGTGTGCTCGTCAGCTTAGCAAACTCTGTTATCGTGATGGCCTATGATGAAGAAAATCACGAAGACCCTTGCACTGTTTCTGCCTGGCATTTTCTTGTTGGGTTTCAATATCGGAACTGGCAGCGTCACTGCCATGGCCAAGGCCGGCGCCACCTACGGTATGTCCCTGCTGTGGACGATCGTGGCATCGTGCGTGGCGACCTATTTCATGATCAATGCGTACGGGCGTTTCACGCTGGTTACCGGTGAGACGGCGTTACACGCATTCCGGCGCCATATACACCCTGCGGTTGGCCTGTACTTTATCGTCGCGCTCACCGCCGGGGTCAGCGGCAGCGTCATGGGCGTGATGGGAATCGTCGCGGACGTCAGCTCGGAGTGGTCGAAGGGATTCGTTGACGGCGGCATTGAACCGATCTGGTTCGCTGCGTTCTTTGTGTCGCTGGTCTACTACATTTTCTGGAACGGCAGGACACAAGTCTTCGAGCGCAGCCTCGCAGTGATCGTTGCCGTTATGTCCGCATGTTTTCTGCTGAACTTTTTCATTTTGATGCCGCCGCCCGTCGATATCCTCAACGGCCTGGTGCCATCATTGCCCGAGGTGCCGGCAGACGCTGGCAGAGGGCCCTTCCTGGTAATTGCGTCGATGGTCGGCACAACCGTTTTTTCCGGTTTGTTTATCATTCGTACGACGCTGGTCAAGGAGGCCGGCTGGACGCTTGCGGATGCCAGGCAACAACGGAACGACGCTCTCGTGGCCGTGATCATGATGTTTGTCATCAGCGGATCGATCATGGCGTCAGCCGCTGGCTCCCTGTACGCAGAAGGGCTCAGCCTCGACAGTGCGTCCCAGATGATCGGCTTGCTCGAGCCGCTGGCGGGGTCCCTTGCAACCACAGTATTCGCTGTCGGTATCGTGGCCGCGGGTGTTTCCTCGCAGTTTCCGAATGTCCTGATGCTGCCGTGGCTGCTCTGTGACTACAACCAGTCGTCACGCGATATGACATTGCCGAAGTACCGGGTAATGGTGTTCTTTATTTCGTTGCTCGGGCTGGTCGTACCGATCTTCGACGCACGCCCCGTCATTGTCATGATCATTTCGCAGGCCCTGAACGCGGTTATTTTACCCGTGACCGTGGCCTGCATCATTTACCTGGGTAATCGTCGCGACCTGATGGGCGAGCATCGCAATTCAACGGCATTCAATGCCGTACTGGTCACGATCCTGCTGTTCTCGCTCGTCACCTCTGCAATGGGCATCCGCGGCGTCTGGCAGATCATCGCCTCCTGAGCGCACCCATAAAAAAAGCCCCGGCATTCGCCGGGGCTTTTTGTTCGAACCAGGATCTGATTCGAGGTGTTGCTTTTAGAAGCGGTAGATACCGCCGAAGACGATGCGCCGGTCGGGAAGTCCGACGAAGCACAACGGACCGGTGGTCGATACGCAATGCTGGTCAATGCGCTCTTCGGTCAGGTTTACAGCTTCAATGCCGATGTCGATATTGTCGTTCACGGCGTAGTTGATGCTGGCATTCAGCTGGCCTCGATCAAGCGTGTGGACCGGGAAGCTGAACGTTGAGCTACCACTCGTGTTGGCACCGCCACCGAAGTCCTGCGTACGGAACGATTCACGCCACGTGTAGCGAGCACGCGCCGACAGGCCATACTTCTCGTAGTACAGCGTGAAGTTGTACGCGTCTTCAGAGAAGTCGAGCAAACCGCGCGGAATGCAGATGTCCGGGCCAAGAACCTGTGCGCCACGACCTGACGTGCAGTCCTCATCCGAGCCGCCGCTGAAGTCCTGCGCCGTGTAGTTGAACAGAACACCAAAGCCGGATGCCCAGCCCAGACGATCTTCGAAGCTCGAAAGGTCGTACTGGAAGGCAAACTCGATACCAGACTGTGTTGTGGTTGCCGGATCATTGGCAAACGTCGAGTAGTCGACACACAGACCCATCGTATTCGGATCACCCAGGACGTTCGGAATCACGTTCGGGTTCCAGATACCGCCGCCCGGGCAGCTTGGATCCGTTTCGCGAGCAAGGCCACTGGTCGTCGAGGGATCGGGAACAAGCAGTGCACCTTCGAAGACACTACCAAAGATATTGGTACGGTCTTTCGTGAAGTAGCCAAGGCTGACCATAGCTGCGTCAGCGAAGTACCATTCGACAGACAGGTCAATCGAGTCGACTTCTTCCGGCTCCAGGTTCGGATTACCCTGGTTAATTGCTGTGTTCTCCGACTCGTCAGACGAGAACGCCGTGCTGATCGTGTTGAAGTTCGGGCGTCGGATATCCGAGCTGAAACCAAAACGAACGAGCCAGTCGTCGTTAGGCATCATGACGACGTTCAGGCGTGGCAGGACGAAGTCATACTTACCTTTCGTCGATACCAGCGAGCGGTTGCCGCCCGCGTCTTCAAAGCCGAAGGCAACCGAGTCAATTTCGGTTTCGAGGTAACGAAGCCCGAAGTTGCCGCGGAACATGCCGGCCTCGAAATTAGCCTGCGCGTACAGCGCCATGGTTTCTTCACCGACATCGAAGAACTCGTTCTGATCCGATGACAGGCTCAGGATGTCGGGGCTCGCGGGGTCGTGTGCGATGACAGCAGCCTGAATGGTATCGATCACATTCTGGCGGTCAGCGAAGGCAAGATCCGGGTCGACGAGGAGGAAGTCACTAATGAACAGTGACCGTCCGTCAGCACGACCGTAGTTGTTCGGCCCTGGAACGAGAAGCTCGGAGAAGAGCGTGCCGTTCGGGCTGTCGACCATCTGGCTGAAGCCACCGATTCGGTCTTCGATGTCGTTAAAGCGACTTGAAGACTCGTTGAAGCGAACACCGAAATCAAGCGTCGTGAAACCATCCCAACCTGTGTCCCAGGAGAGATCCACGCGGAAGGCGTTTTCTTCGTTTTCCGTCGTGTTCTCACCAACGATCAGCTGATCAAGCACAACGTTCGCCGGGTTCAACAGATCCGCCGGCGACGGTGCGAACGGCGAGTTGAAGTTGATTCCCCATGCCAGCGTGCCACCAGACAGGTCGTACTGGAACGGCACACAGTTGTCGTTGCTGGTTCCATCGAGGGGGCAACCCGGGTTGATGAAGTTCAGCGTCGAGCTCAGGTTCGGGTTAACCGTATCCGCTGATGTTGTTGCGTACTCGGCACGTACAAAGATGCGGTCGCCTTGCCACTCGCCACCGAGTGCAATGATCTGGCTATCGGTGACGCGTGAACCCGTGTCACTTGAGAAGCGCAGGTTCGGATCGTCATCGTCGTTCGCGAGGTCCGGCTCAAGGGTACCTGTGAGCGCGGCCGGGAACATGCCTGGACCAACACCGAAATCGACGGTTTCATAAGCCGTCGGAATGCTCAGGTTACGCAAAGAGCTTACGCCTGAAGCCTGCAGCCGGTAGCTGTCCTGGCTGCGCTCCTGGTCGTTG
>JBCAZN010000049.1:0-10046 GCA_038533035.1 Pseudomonadota bacterium | reverse complement strand
TGATCCCGGAGCTGGATATATACGACAACGTTGACGTTCCTCTGCGCTATCGCGGCTTCAATGCCGACGAACGTCGTCGTCGTATCCAGAAGTGCCTGGAGCGCGTCGGCCTGTCATCACGTATGAAGCACTTTCCCGCGCAGTTGTCCGGCGGACAGCAACAGCGGGTCGCCATCGCACGCGCGCTGGCCGGCGAACCGCGTTTCCTGCTCGCCGACGAGCCAACCGGCAACCTCGATACCAACATGGCCGACAGCGTCCTCGAGTTGCTGGCCGAAATTAACGACGGCGGCACGACAATTATCATGGTCACCCACGAACTGACGCTCGCCGATCGCGCCAAGCGCAACATTTTCGTGCGCGACGGTGAAGTGCATGACGGCCCTCCCGAACTGCACTTTGCATCAGCCGCGAACGCCTGAGGAGACGACGATGCTGCGCTACTACCTCAAGCTGGGCTTCCTGAGTATCCGGGCCAACCCGGCACTGAGCGGCCTCATGATCGCGGCGATTGCCATCGGCATCGGCGCGTGCATGTCGATCGTCACTGTCCGTCACGTCATGGCCGACAACCCGATCGAGCACAAGAACGATGTCCTGTTTCACGTGCAGCTCGACAACTGGAACCCGAACGACCCCTACGAAGAACCCAACGAGCCGCCTGAGCAGGTGACCTATCTCGACTCGACTGCATTGCTTGCAGCCGGTCGCGCTCATCGGCAGGTCGTTTCGTTCAAATCGGATCGCGTCGTGCAGCCCGACGGCGATGACGTGCTCCCTTTCCAGCAGGAAGTACGTGCCACCTCGGCCGACTTTTTCGCGATGTTCGACGTGCCGTTCAAGTTTGGCTCAGGCTGGGATTCGAGTGCCGATCGCGGCGAGGAGCGCGTTGCCGTGCTGTCCTCCACGATGAACGAACAGCTGTTCGGTGGCGTCGATTCGACGGGCGAAACGCTGATGATGAACGACGAACCGTTCCGCATCGTCGGCGTACTTGACGAGTGGCACCCGGTACCGACGTTTTATGATCTCAACAACAACCCGTTCGTCGGTCCCGAGGAAATCTACGCGCCATTCTCAACCGCAGTCTCCGGCCAATGGGGTAGTTCCGGCAATAACAGCTGCTGGAAGTCGCCTGACGAGGATGGCTACGAAGGCTATCTCGCGTCCGAGTGCATCTGGATCCAGATGTGGGTGGAATTACGGAACGCCTCAGAAAAAGAGGCGTATGCCCAGTTCCTCGACGACTACGTCATGGAACAAAAGGAACTGGGTCGGTTCCCGCGCGAACTCAATAACCGGCTCAGCACGCCCGAGGAATGGATGGTTAACCGCGAAGTCGTCGTTGAAATGGTCGGCGTTTTACTCGCGCTGTCGATCCTGTTCCTGATCGTGTGCCTATTGAACACAATTGGACTGCTGCTGGCCAAGGTCATGCGCCGCACCAACGACATCAGTCTGCGGCGCGCACTCGGTGCGAGCAAATCGGCGTTATTCAAACAATACATCGTCGAGGCCGGCCTGATCGGGGTCGCCGGCGGCATCGCAGGCATCGGCATGACCTGGCTTGGCCTGCGCGGCATCGAAAACGTCTTCGTCGACTACGAATTCATCCAGCACCTCGTGCGAATGGACTGGTCGATGATCGGGCTGGCCGTAGCACTGGCCATCGTTTCGGCGCTGGCGGCCGCGCTCTACCCGACGTGGCGAGCTTGCAGTGTATCGCCCGCAACCACACTCAGAATTCAATAGGAGACGAGCATGGAAATCGGACCCATCTGGCGAGCCATGCTGCGCAACAAGGCAGGTTTCGTACTCATCGCGTTACAGATTGCCGTGACACTGACGATCATGGTGAACGCATTCGGCATCATGCAGGAACGCGCAGCCAGAATTGCCCGCGACAGCGGCATGGATCAGGAAAACACTTTTGCGATTGTGAGCGTCCTCTACAAGGATTACGAACTCGAAGATCGACGCGCTTTGATCCGCGATGACCTCGAGCTGATTCGCAACGTCCCCGGAGTCTTTGCTGTTACACCGACCAATTCCTACCCGTTACGTCAGGGTGGCTGGTCGATGGGCCTGCAGCTTGAGCCCGGTATGGCAACGACTGACTCGGTCGGATCAGCAATTTATTTTGGCGACACGTCGGGTGTCGATGCGTTCGGCGTCGAGCTGATCGACGGCAAGAACTTCAGCGAGGAACAAATCATCTGGCGCGACCCGGACAACAATACGTGGCCGGCACAGGCTCTCATTACCGAAGCGCTTGGCAAGGAGATGTGGCCCGACGAAACCGGCTCGTACGTCGGCAAGACGATGTACATCAACGACAACGACCCTATCCAGGTCATCGGTGTCATGGACACATTGCAGGCACCATGGCCGGGCTGGAACGGTGTCGAACGCTCCATGCTCGTGCCCTGGATTTTCGGCAATGACTTTTCCCGCTACGTCATTCGCACGGAGCCGGGTATGCGAGACCAGCTGATGCCCGAAATCGAGGCGATGCTTGCGGCGAGCAATCGAGACCGAATAATTCGCGATATCGCGACGATGGAAGAAACGCACCGGCTTGCGTACACAGACAATGCAGCGCTGATCAAGATTCTCGGTTTTACCGTAACACTGCTAACGATTATTACCGCGCTCGGCATCGTCGGACTGGCGAGCTTTAACGTCAGCCGCCGAACAAGACAGATTGGAATCCGGCGTGCACTTGGCGCAACCAAGCCCGCGATCGTTCGCTACTTTATGATCGAGAACGGCATCGTGAGCACAATCGGCCTCGTCATTGGAGCGGCAATGGCCATCGGGCTGAACATGCTCATGGTTGAGGCGTTCGCGCTGGAACCGCTCGACTGGTACCTGATACCGGCCGGCATGATCGCACTCTGGCTGGTCGGCCAGGCCGCGGTTGCCGGACCTGCTCGACGCGCGAGCAGCATTTCGCCCGCCATCGCAACCCGCTCAGGCTAGCACCGCGGCACCGGCTGCTAGCGCAGCCGGTTGCCGAACGCGTCCCAGACTTCGACCGGGCCGTAGTCGAGCGCCCGCACCGCTTCCTCGATCTCGGCAAGGTCGCCAACAACCACCCAGATCAACCGCTGCGGGTCGATCGACTCGCGCGCCGCGGCGTGGACTTTTTCGAGCGTAACGTCGGCAATGCGATCGGCCGCACCTTCGGCATAGTCGTACGGCAATCCGTAGCTGTCGGATGACACCATGCTGCGCAGGAAACCACCATTGGTTGCGAAAGAACCCGGCAACGAACGCGTGCGATTCAGTTTAATGCGATCGATCTCGCTGGCCCTTGCCGGCTCATCACCAACAAACGCCTGCAGTTCCTTGAGAATTTCCTGCATGGCCGCCGCCGTCTTGTCGGTCTGCACCTGGCCGCTCGTACGGAACGTCATGTCACCGCTGGTATTCAGGCTGATGCCCGAACGGTAGCCGTACGACCAGCCCTTGTCCTCGCGCAGGTTCATGTTCAATCGCGACTCGAAGCCGCCGCCGATCGCGCGGTTCATTACGGACTGGGTCGTATAGCGAAGCGGGTCGTAGGGCCCGATTGCGTGGCCCGCAACAATCGTGCTCGACGGCGTTCCAGGCATGTCCACGAGAATCACGCGTGAATCCGATTCCGGCGCCGCACCGACGGCCTGCAACGCGGAATCGCCTTTGGCGCGCCATTTCCCGAACGATTTGTTAAGCGCGCTCTCCGCTTCCTGCAGTGAAATGTCACCGATCATGAATATCGTAATGTTGTCCGGCGTCACCTCGGCCTCGTGCCAGCTGTGCAGATCATTCGTGTTGACGGCGTCCAGCACCGCCTGCGACCACATCGCGCCCATGCGACTGTCCGCGCCGTACACCGCCCGATCGAACAGGCTGCCCGCCGCCGAGTTGGGCGCGCGCTGCAGGTTCGAAAGCCACGCCACAACCTGCGCCTTCATCTTGTCGAGTTCCTCTTCGGGAAACGTCGGTCGGCGCATGACTTCGGTTGCGAGTTCGACCGAGTCCGGCAGGTACTCCTTCAGTATGCGGTAGCTGAACGAGGTACGTTCGTTGCCGGTATTGAAGCTGCCGCCCATTGCGATCCTGTCTTTTGCGGCGGCCAGTTCGTTTGCGTCGTATTTGTCCGTCCCCTTATCCAGCAAGCCAAATACGAAAGCCGGGATGCCTGGCGCACCTTCCGGTGCAGCCATAGCACCCGTGTTGACCTGAATCGAAACATCGACGATCGGAATGCTGCCGCGTTTCGCAACCACGAGCTTTGCGCCGTTCTGCAGCGTGGTTGCTTCGATCTCGGGGAAGTTGATCGTCGAATTTGCGGTGACCTCGGGAATGCGGCTGCGATCCGCGACCGGTTCAGCCACGGTGTACTCGGGAAACGGTAATACAGTCAGTTCGTAGAAGCCGCGCTGCAGCCAGCGCGCTGCGATATCACGCAACTCGTCAGGCGTCGCGGCGTTCAGCCACTCGAGTTCGGTGTTAATAAACAGCGGATCGTCGTTGTAGAGCTCGCCTTCAGCGAGCATGCGACCGATCGCTGAACCGGTCTCGAGACCACCCAGCACGAACATCTTGATAGCGAGCTTGGAGTTCTCGACGATCTGCGCGTCGGGGCCGGTTTCGATGTAAGACTCGATAATCTCGTCAACAATCGGCATGACCTGTTCCGGACTAACGCCCTCGCGCAGGTCGATCGTCAGGCTGTATTCGCCACTCATGACCCGCCCGTAGGCGCTGCCTCTTACGCTGGTCGCGAGCTGCAGATCATCGACAAGTGTTTTGCGCAGCGGTGAATTCTTGTTGCCAGCCAGCGATTCGTTAATCAGGTAAAAAAGTGAGGTATCCCTGCTGTTGTTGCCCGGGATTGGCCACGTTCGCGTAATACGTGTCTGGCCAACCTTGTCGTACGTCGTCTCAAAGCGGTCTTCGACGAGATGCGGAATCCACTGTTTGGGGTGTGACAACGGCACGCCGGCCGGGGCTTCGGCAAAATAGTGCTGTACCTTGTCGCGCGCGTCTTCGAGCGTGACATCGCCCGCGAGCACGAGAACAACGTTAGAGCCACCGTAGTAGGTTTCAAACCACTCGTGCACGTCCTCCAGGGAGGCCGCGTCCAGGTCTTCCATGGATCCGATGATGGAGTGCCGGTACGGGTGGTCCGGCGGGTAAATGCCGGCACGAATCATGTCATACGTTTTCGCGTACGGCCGCGCCTCGCGCTGGCGCTTCTCGTTTTGCACAACACCACGTTGCTCATCAAGAGCTTCCTGTGTGACCGCGCCGAGCAGGTTCGCCATGCGGTCCGATTCCATCCACAGCGCCATGTCGAGCGCGCCCGAGGGAACCGTGGCGAAGTAGTTGGTGCGATCTTCGTTGGTCGTGCCATTCATGCCGGTCGCGCCAGCGTCGGTGAATGGAGAAAAGTATTCGCCGTCGCGATTCTCGGTCCCCTGGAACATCAGGTGTTCGAAGAGATGCGCAAACCCGGTTTTGCCCTGCGGTTCGTCCTTGGAGCCAACGCCGTACCACATGCCAACGAACACCGTCGGCGTGGAATGATCGGAGTGCACGAGGACCGTGAGCCCGTTGTCCAGCACGAAGCGTTCATAGGGCAGGTCGATTTGCGTCGCCAGGTCGTCGTTGGCGTTCGCGGCCATTGCGACGAAGCAACAGGTAACAAGTAAAAAAGCAGTTTGCTTGGCGTAGTTCACAGGATCTCCTTGGATCGGCTCAGGTTGCCACCCGCGCGCGCAGCAAACCTTAACCCAAAAAAAAGGCGCCGGGGCGCCTTGGTTTTTGACAGTTTAGACCGTGACGGTTCCCTTCAGCAGGTCTGCCGACCGGCAGGTCCACAGGCCGTTGTGCGGATCAGCTCGACAAAATCGCTGTTGAGGAAATTGGTGCGCGCCACGATTGCACCCTCGTGATTAATGAGCATGTAGGTCGGATAGCCGGAAACGGCCCAGGTCTGCAGCAGCTCGGCGCGTGGACCGACATGCCAGTTGGCCCAGTCCATCGGCCGATCGGACTGGAACTCGGTGACGGTCTCTAACTTCTCGTCGACGCTGATCGACAGGATCTCGAACTCGTCTTCAGGCAGCCCCTCGTCAAGCTCGGCGAGTTTCGGCAGCGACTCGATGCACGGGCCGCACCACGTCGCCCAAAAGTCGAGTAACAGCGCCTGACCGCGGTAGGTTGATACCGACTCTTCGACGCCATCGAGCCGCTTGCCCATTACATCCGGCAGCTTGTCGCCGACGGTCAGGAAATTCAGGTTGTAGAGCAGATCGCGTTCCGCTTCGGCCAGCGTCGGGAACGGGATCGGTTCGCCGTCATCATCGAAGCGACGCCGTTCAACCAGTTCGGCATCCTCAACGCCGCGGCTCAAGCCCGTCGCAATCTCGATACCGCGCTGCCGATACCGATCACGCTCTGCCATTGGTGTGTCTACGGAGTTCGCGAATCGTAGCTGGCGATCCGCCGCATAGAATTGCGCGGTTGCTCTCGTGATCGGGTCGTCGGGCACAAAGAACTCGTAGTCCTCAAAGAAATTGTCGACCTCGGCGTACCAGCCGGCCGGCGCCGAAAAATTCAGCTGAAACAGCGCCTGCGGCCACTGTTCGTAGTCGTAGCCCTGCTCGGTCAGCGTCTGCAAGCCGAGCATGATTGAGCGCGCGCCGCCCGCAGCCTGGAACGTATGGTCGACGAGAAACTCGGCCGCTTCGCGGGTCTTTTCGTGCTCACCACGAAGATTGACGATCGCCGTTGCCGCCGCCTGCGCCGGAACGATATCGGGATGTTCGCCACGCTCGTCCTCGCTCGCCGCATGCCACCGTTCATCGGCCTCGATATAGGCCTGGATGGGAACCCACTCGGGCTCCGCCTCTGGCACCTGGAAATTCTTGTAGGCCTCGAGTTCAGCGTCGTAATCAGCGTCAGTCGCGGTGTCATCACCCGCCAGCATCACAGCCGCTGCATCGGCCTCGGCAATAGCGTCGACCACGATGCCCGGCGTCAGTATCTGCGGCAGGATAGTCACGGTCTCAAGCGAGGAACCACTGGGGAAGTACAGGTACAACGGCACACCGGCGCGATCATACATTTCGAGCCAGCCGGTAATCACCGGGTCTTCGGTTGTCCAGTCGCCTTCAACGACTTTAATGCCGCGCGAGTTTATCGCTTCCGCCACGGTGTCCGTCGACAACGCGACACGCTCGTTAGCTTTGCAACTGATGCACCAGTCGGCCGTGAAATAAACGAAGGTCGGCTGGCCGTCGGCAATGTATTGCTGCACACGGTCGGGGTCAAAGTGTTCGAGTTCGAGCCCACCGAGCGTACCCGCGGAGTAGTCGCCGGCCGCGCGCTGCACGAAACGGTTCGGTTCGACCTGCATGAAGGCAGCAACGCACGCCGCTAGTCCCACTGCCGCCGCGACGTACCAGGCAACCCGGCGTTTGGCCATTGCCGCCTTGCCGTACGCCCACAGCGCAAACGCGAGCGCGAGCGCCGCGAGCAATGCGATCGTCATCGATGTCGCACCGAGCTGCTTGCCGACAACCCAGAACAACCAAAGCGCGGTCAGCAACATCGGGAATGCAAGAAAGTGTTTGAAGGTTTCCATCCACGGACCCGGCTTCGGCATCGCACGGCCCAGTGCCGGAATGAAGCTGAGCAGCAGGTACGGGAACGCCAGGCCGAAGCCGAGCGACAGGAAGATCGCCATCGAGGTAGCGGGGGGCTGTGCCAGCGCATAGCCGAGTGCGCCCGCCATGAACGGTGCCGTGCAGGGTGTGGCCACAACCACGGCCAGCAAGCCGGTAAAGAATGCCGACTTACGCTCGCCGCCTTCGGTCAGGCCCTGGCCGACGCCCATGATGCGCGTGCCGATCTCAAAAGCACCGAACAGGTTCATCGCGATCAGGACCATGAGCAGACCGATGCCGGTATTGATCAGCGGGTTCTGCATCTGGAAGCCCCAGCCGACCGCCTCGCCGGCCGAGCGAATGACCAGCAGCGACGCGCCGATCGCGGCAAAGGCGACCAGGATACCCGCCGTATAAATGAGTCCGCTTTCGCGGGCCGCGCGCTGGTCCTGCTGCCCCATGTTGACCAGCGACAGCGCCTTCATCGACAGAATCGGGAAAACGCAGGGCATGAGATTCAGGATGATGCCGCCGACAAACGCGAACAGGGCTGCTTGCCAGAAGCCAAGCCCACCGTCGGATGCCAGCACACTGGTACTTCCGGCGATCGACGTGCCGTCTGACTTGTTAACGGTCAGCTCTACAGCACGGTGTTCACCGGCAGCGTCGTTATAGACAAGTATCGCTTGTGTGGACGCTTCCTCAGCAGCGGACCGACCCGCACCCATGGCGAAGGACAGTCCGTTACGTGTGAACCCCGCGGCTTGCGTGCCGTACTGCACCAGCGACTTCGATTCGATGTAGAGATAGACGTCTTCAATACCCTTCAGCGCATCCGTGGCCGAAATGTCGATCAATACCTTGTCATCGACAATCGTGAATTGGGCCGGCCAGTCAGCGACTTTGGGCAGCTTGTTGCGCGCGGTCGCGAAACGCTCGACCATCTCCGAATCGTTCGCACCGTCGCCCACGACCAGCGTCATTGAAACGTCGGAACGTTCGGGCACACAGATCTGATCGTCGCAGACGACCCAGCGCGCTGCGCCGCCAATTACGACCTCGTCGCCGGCGGTGAGACCGTCGGGAACCGTGAGCTCGGCCAGCAGCATGATCGGCTCTTCATAGCCGTACGTGATCAGTTCGCCGAATGGCAGCAAGTGGGGCGTCGGAAATTCAAACTCGCTGACCGAAAAACCGTCCGGCAGGTCCCAGCTGATGGTCGGCTCCATGCCGGCATCGCCCGGGTTCGACCAGTACGCATGCCAGGTCACATCAGGTTCGATATAGAAGCCGACAGTAACTGTGCCACCGTTCGCCGGAAGACTGGCCGATTCGGCGATCAGGTCGATCGTCGAATACTTGGTCTTCAGTGGCGCCGCGGCCGCCGGCAGCACCAGCAGAAGCGCAGCCGCGGCAAGCAGCCATGTCCGGATCGTGGTTCTCATGCAATGGTTCCTTGTGCGAGCTTGCCGATTTTCGTACGGAATCAAGCCCTGAACCAGTACCTGGATTCCAAAAATCGCCAATTCAGCCGACTGCGTCTCTCTCAGATCGGCTTTACGCCCCTAAGTTCCTGATTTATTTGGGTCATTCCCGGCGATACGCCGTGGAGTTGCCGAGGTACTGGTGCTCGGCAATCCGTTCGCTTCTGCCGCTTTGGAGCTCGTGAACCCAGACCGCATTGCGCGGTTGTCGTATTAGCGCACTGCGCCACGGCTCCGAAAACACGATGAGTTGCTGATCGGCAATGTATTCGATCGCCTCAAAGTCGTGGCCATCCGGCAAAGGCAGCTCAGCCGACACCTCCCCGTCCAGACCCACAAGTACATAGCGGCCCGTGGACTCTGAGCGGCACGCCAAAAGGTTCTGTGCCGCAATCCAGACCGAGTGGCGCAACCCGCATACTCGATTGACCGCCTGCAGTTTCGTCAGCGCTTGCGATCCGACCTCGTAGTGCCATACCTCGCGGCGTTCAGCGTAGCCGACCTGGAACAGGATAGCGGTGCCGGACACGACAAGAATTTCGGCGATATCATTGATGCGGTGATCCATGATCACGTTGTCGGTTCTGAAGTCTGAATGGGTCGATGCCGCTGACAGTCGCGAGCCATCATCGTAGACATAGGTTTTCACATCCGGCACCCAGACTGCGGCGACGCCGGCGAACAACGTTGTATCCTGCAGGGTTCTGACGTCCAGCCAGGTGATCTTTGCAACCTCGCGATTATTTTCGATTGCGTCGAGCGACAGCAGCAGGCGCTTTCCGTACAGTTCATCGACTTCGCGAATATTGGCATTGCCGACGCCGGTAACCACATCGCTACTGCCGTCAGCGAGACTAAATTTGCCGAGATAACCACCCGCACCGAAATACAGGTGGCCATG
>JBCAZN010000048.1:0-10093 GCA_038533035.1 Pseudomonadota bacterium | reverse complement strand
CGTATTCGCGCCCGCCGAACTGGATTTCCTGGCACCGGTTCTCATTATCCCGCTGCTGTTTATCGCGCTGACCGTGTCGCCGCGCGACACGGGCGCGCACTTTTTCTGGTATGGCCTTGGCCTGTTCCTGGCCGGTACCTACTGGATCTACATATCGGTGCCAGGAAATCCAGTTCGGCGGGCGCGAATACGAGCGTCGTCGCACAGCCCAGCAAAAAGGCCACGATCTTGGTCAGTATCGGTTTGTCTGCCGGCAGCAGGAACAGGAAATGCTGGTCTTTACTGGCCACGTCGCATCGCTCTTGCCGGCAACTCGCCGTTATTCGCCGTTTCTTTGTACTTGCAGCGCGTCGATGCGCCGTTTGTCGGCCTTGGTGACCGCGAATTCAAACCCACCGATATCTACCTTTTCGCCGCGACGCGGCAGTCTTCCCAGTTCATGCATGACGAGGCCGCCGATCGTATCGTATTCCTCGTCATCCAGCTCGCATTCGAAATAGTCGTTAAAATCTTCGACGCGGGTCAATGCACGCACAGCAAAACTCGGACGGCCGTTCCTGTCGCCGTCCGGGCGGATAAATTCGTCTTCTTCGTGGTCGTGCTCGTCGTCAATTTCACCAACGATTTCTTCGAGGACATCCTCGATGGTCAGCAGGCCCGCAACGCCGCCATATTCGTCAACAACGATTGCCATGTGGTTGTGGCTGGCACGAAATTCCTTCAAGAGCGCATTGAGTCGTTTCGATTCGGGTATTACAGCCGCCGGTCGCAGCAGCTTCTGCAATGTCAGCTCTTTGGCCTCATCGCTACCGAAGTAACGCAACAGGTCCTTGGCAAGCAGAACGCCCAGAACCTCGTCGCGATCCTCGCCGATCACCGGGAACCGCGAGTGACCTGAGTCGACGATGGTCTTCAAAATGTCGTCAAAATCGTCGCCGATGTCGATGACGACCATTTGCGAGCGCGGCACCATAACATCGCGCACCTGGGTCTCGGACACCTCGAGCACACCGGAGAGCATGCTTTTCTCTTCGGCATCGAGATCAACTTCGGATTGGATAAAGGTCTGGATTTCGTCGCGGCTCCAGGGTTCGCCCGTGATCGCGCGCTTGATGCGCGCGACCAGTCCAGGTGTACCCGAGCCGCCGGTACTTGGAGGTTTGTCGTTCATAGTCGATGAATTGTATCAGTTCCTGTCGCGGGACTCTGCATACGGATTGGCGATCCCGTGGTCGCCCAAAATCCGGGTTTCGAGCCCCTCCATTTCAAGGGCCTCGGGTTCGGTTTCATGATCGAAGCCAAGCAGATGCAATGTGCCGTGCACGATCATGTGGGCCCAATGATCCCCCAGCGCCTTGCCCTGTCCCAGTGCTTCGTCGCGGACCACCTGCGCGCAGACCACAATGTCACCGAGCGGTAGTTCGGCATCCGAAGGCATGCCCTCGACCGCGCCAGCTGGAAACGACAAAACGTTTGTTGGCTTGTCTTTTTCACGAAAGTCACGATTCAGCTCCTGCATTTCCTGCGTATCGACCACACGCACAGCGACGTCTCCTGCATCGCTGCGACCTACTGCCGCGAACGCACGCGACACCCACCGGCTCAGTTCGTCCTCGCCCGGTACTGTGTCGTCGTCGCACGCAATCTGAATCTCAACTGCTGCCATCTTGCTTTTCGTACGCCCGGACGATTCGCTGCACAAGTTCATGCCGGACCACGTCCTTCGGTTTGAAATAGGTGAAAGCAACACCTTTTACATCCTCTAATACCTCGGTCGCGTTCCTGAGCCCCGAGACTTGTCCGTTCGGCAGGTCGATCTGGGTAATGTCACCCGTGACCACCGCACGCGAACCAAAACCGATGCGCGTCAGGAACATTTTCATTTGTTCGATACTCGTGTTCTGCGCTTCGTCGCAAATCACGAAAGATTCGTTGAGCGACCGGCCACGCATGAACGCGAGCGGAGCAATCTCGATGACGTTGCGTTCAATCAGTCGGGTCACACGCTCAGCGCCGATCATGTCGTACAACGCGTCGTACATCGGTCGCAGGTACGGATCGACTTTCTGCGAAAGATCGCCCGGCAGGAAGCCGAGGCGTTCGCCCGCTTCAACGGCCGGCCGCACGAGCACGATGCGTCTTACCTGTTCGCTCTCGAGCGCATCGACTGCGGCTGCCACTGCGAGATAAGTCTTGCCGGTGCCGGCAGGCCCGACACCGAATGCCAGATCGTTATCGCGAATTGAACGCAGGTACTTGACCTGGTTTGCACCGCGCGGACGAATCAGTTTGCGTCGGGTTTGTATCGAGACTTCTTCATCGTTGGCGGCCGTCGCCTCGTCGACGTTGTCGCCGGACATTGCTTCGTCCATCTGTGACTCCTGCAACAGCATATGAACGCGTTCGGGATCGAGGCGTTCCTTGTCAGTCATCGCAAACAGCGACAACAGTACCGCACCGCCGACTTCAGCCGCACCGGGCTGCCCGGTAATCCGGAAGCGGTTGCCACGACTGGCTATTTCGACATCGAGGCGGCGTTCAATTTGCCGCAAGTGTTCATCAAACTGACCGCAAAGATTGGCAAGGCGATCGTTATCGGCGGGCTCGAGGACTACGTCCCGAGAAATCTGGACAGCATTCAAGATCTGTATTTGTAACCTCTGTGCAGGAAGCCGGCTGCCTGGCTGGCAGCGGTGATGCCAAGCTTTGCCCAAGCGTTGGCATAGAATCTATTCGAGCAATAGATCATTGCCCTTCAGCCTACGCCGCTCGTTCCCCTTGCGCAAGTCGACCACGTAGCGAATTTGGTAACGCTTCGGTAATGACGACATCGACAAATTGGCCGATAACCGACGGATCCGCATCGAAATTGACCCAGCGATTGTTTTCGGTGCGTCCCGACACCTGTTGGTCGCTCTTCTTCGACAGTTTTTCGACGAGGACACGCTCTGTCGTGCCGACCATTTCGCGGCTGATATTCATCGCCTGCTGGTTAATGCGGGCCTGCAGCAACTGCAGCCGTTGTTTTTTTACTTCCATGGGCGTGTCGTCGGCGAGACTAGCCGCGGGGGTGCCGGGGCGTGCGCTGTAGATGAAGCTGAACGACTGGTCGAACTGCATATCAGCAATCAGGTTCATGAGCTGTTCAAAGTCGCGATCCGTTTCACCGGGGAAGCCGATAATGAAATCGGACGACAACGATATGCCGGGACGCGCTTCACGCAGCTTACGAATCTTTTGTTTGTATTCGAGAATTGTGTGGCCGCGTTTCATGTTAGCGAGGACCCTATCCGAGCCATGCTGCACGGGCAGGTGCAGGTAGCTCGCAAGCGACGGCACTTCAGCATAGGCCTGGATCAAACTGTCGGTGAACTCCACCGGATGCGACGTCGTGAATCGTATGCGATCGATGCCTTCGATCGCGTCGACGAAATATATGAGTGTGGCAAGATCAGCGATCTGGCCATCGTGCATCGGGCCGCGATACGCATTGACGTTCTGGCCCAGCAGATTCACTTCCCGAACACCCTGCCCGGCAAGGCTCGCCACTTCGGCGATGACGTCGTCGAACGGACGACTGATCTCTTCGCCGCGTGTGTAAGGCACCACGCAGAAACTGCAGTATTTCGAGCAACCTTCCATGACCGAGACAAATGCGGTCGGCCCCTCGGCGCGGGGTTCCGGCAGGCGATCGAACTTTTCAATTTCAGGGAACGATATATCAACAACCGATGCATTCTTCGCGCCCGCATCCGTGATCATCTCGGGCAGGCGATGCAGCGTCTGTGGTCCAAACACGACGTCAACGAACGGCGCACGCTTGGTGATGCCCTCGCCTTCCTGGCTCGCAACACAGCCACCGACTCCGATC
The DNA here is from genome assembly GCA_038533035.1 of Pseudomonadota bacterium. Lineage (GTDB taxonomy): Bacteria > Pseudomonadota > Gammaproteobacteria > Steroidobacterales > Woeseiaceae > UBA1847. The sequence continues at coordinate 6,222 of JBCAZN010000048.1, read as the reverse complement.
TGGATCTCGGGGTTCTTTTCCTTGAGCGCACGCCAGCGACCCAGCTCGGAAAATACCTTCTCCTGGGCTTTCTCACGGATCGAGCACGTATTTACGAGCAGCAGATCCGCGTTATCCGGCGTATCCGTCAGTTCGTAGCCGTGCGACTCGCGCAGTATGTCTGCCATCTTGTCCGAGTCGTACTCGTTCATCTGGCAGCCCATCGTTTTGATATATAGCTTCTTGCTCATCGCGCCTATTCTATCAATACAAAAAGCCGCGCAGCCCTGATTGGCGCACGCGGCCTCGCTCTTGGTCGGCGCGCAATCGTACACGAAGCGCTGCCCTCGTAAAACTTGGCATTTCACCAAGTTTCGCTTCTTCCGGTAAACATCCCAAGAATACGATAATGATCAGCTTGTCACTGCCGAAATCATTCGCAATTTTGGGTAACGCCAGAGGCATGGACGTGCCAAAGTTGAAAATGCAGACTTGCTTGTGATTTATGGTCGTTTTTGCCCATATAATGAGGAGAGTTGGCCAATGAACAAACGCATCATCATTGCCGCGGCCATCGCGTTCGCGGTAATTATAGTCACGCTTCGATTCGTTGGACCACCAACGTCCAGCCTGCCGGGCCCCTCGGTCGAAAAGGAACCGCAATTTTCTTCATCGCCATCGACGGAGCCCGTGAACACGTCAAGCAGCAATACCGCGTTACCAGAATCAGTTGAGGCGAACCCCGATCAACAGGCGGATGAGCGTGCGGTCCGCGATGCAATTTACCTGCTAAAGGCGTATCGATCACCGGACGACAGCACGCCGTGTGCGCCCCTCACTTTGCATCACGGCAAGAGCATTTGTTGGGATACCTACGGCTTTCATCCCTACCTGCAGTACAGCCCTGAGAATTTAAAGCCGTTGGCCAAAGACGACGCAATGGCCGCTGCGGCACTCGCCATCATTTTATTCGAAGAGCAGCCTGAAGAAGCGTTCCGTTACGCCGATCACGCCAGCATGCTGTCTGGTAAGCCTGGGCCACTTCTATCGTGGTTGTCGCTAAATAATTCGCAAATGGACGATCGCCAACACGCGTTGCGCATGGTTGCCATCGCGGAAGTGATTGCGGACGACTACGACTTGCCATTTGACCTCGCGCACAACTATCGCTGGGCGGTTCAGCGTCAGCACAACATGACGAATCAGGAAATTGACGATGAGCTGCTACAAATGGCCGCACTTGGGGGTGAAGAGTGAGAATTTTCATCGTAATCGGCATTCTCGTCTTGCCCTTCAGCGTGCACGCGGTTTGTGAGCCGACACCGGCTACCGAAGAAATCAGCTGTGTGGCCTGTGGCAATCTTGAGGAAAATCCGAAACGTGGTGTCGATCTTGCTTTTAATCGCACATTGGGCGATACCAACGTCGCAGCCGAGCTTGCGGAGACGGGTTTCGCAACCGTGCTGATCAGCAGACTTTGGCGAGCCTACGCGCGATAGAGACGTCGGTTGGCGTTGAAGGCATGTCACCCGGTGTGAGAGCGTCTATTCGCGAACAGATCCAGGCGACGATTGCGCGTGCGCGAACCTTGAACCCAAACGCTCCCATTCGCGTTCAGCTTCAGGACCAGAACGGCAACGTATTTCACAGCGAAGACGTGCCGCGCGGATCCGGTATGCTGGATCGCGCCGAGTACAGCGTAGCTGAGAACGATGGTGACTTGCGTTACCGTAAGCCGAGTGTGTCGACAAAGATCCGCGCCAAAATTCGCAAACCGACTATGGCAACGGAGGCTACGAAGACTACGACCCCAGCGATCGAGATGGGTATGCCGATGCCTACAATGAGCTTTTCGGCCGTATGCGCTGCGGCAGCAGCAACGCGACAGGCGGACCCAAAACATACACCTGTATTCTCACCTGAGTCGATTCGCTAGTTGCACTTTTGCGGCGCCGTAGTGACTTAGGTTTTCATATCCGAGACAGGTCCCGTACGACTATGATTTCACGCCGCTCAGATCTTGAGCGGCGTGATTTTTGTTCGTATCTAGAACGGGATATCGTCGTCAAAATCGTCTGGTCCCGGCTGTGGCGGTGCGTTTCCGCCGCCCTGTTGGCCGCCACCCTGGCCGCCGCCTTGACCGCCCTGGCCACCGCCGCCGCCGAAGTTTCCTCCGCCGCTGCCACCTCGGCCGCCGAGCATCTGCATCTCATCGGCGATGATCTCGGTCGTGTAACGGTCATTTCCAGACTTGTCCTGCCACTTGCGCGTACGCAGTTTGCCCTCGATGTACACCTGTGAGCCTTTACGCAGGTACTCGGCCGCAATTTCGGCCAGGCGATTGAACATCGCAACGCGATGCCACTCGGTACGCTCTTTCTGTTCGCCGGTTTGCTTGTCTTTCCAGGACTCGTTGGTCGCAACGGTCAGATTGGTTACTGCCGAGCCGCTTGGCATGTAGCGCGTCTCGGGATCGCCTCCGACGTTTCCAACGATTATGACTTTATTTATTCCGCGGGCCATGTACGGATCCCCTTTCTGATGTATGTGATTTGTGTGTTCGCCGCGGTACAGCGAAGGCAGCCTATTGTAGTGATCGGACGCCGGAATGCCAGCCTCTTTTTGCAAGGATTTACGCAGATTCGCAATAAAAAAAGGGCCTCACAGTGAGGCCCTTTCGATCGCGACCGTCGCAACGGTCTGGTTAGTCGATATCGTGCCTCAGGTCGAAGCGATCCAGCTGCATCACCTTGACCCAGGCAGCGACAAAGTCATTGACGAATCGCTCATCTGCATCGGCGTAGGCATAGACTTCCGCTACCGTGCGTAGCTCCGAATTGGAGCCAAACACCAGGTCGACCGGGGTGGCGGTGAATTTCACGTCGCCCGAGCTGCGCTCGACACCTTGGTAGATTCCTTCATCGTTGCCTTTTCTCCAGACCGTATCGTTATCCAGCAGGTTGACGAAAAAGTCGTTGGAGAGTGTTCCCGGTGAATCGGTGAACACGCCATGGCTGGCGCCACCCGTATTCGCGCCGAGCGTCCGGAGACCACCAACGAGTACCGTCATCTCGGGCACCGTCAGCGCGAGCTGATCCGCCCGGTCGACCATCGCCTCTACGGGTGACCGGTATGCGTTTTCACCGTCGAAGTAATTGCGAAATGCATCCGCGGCCGGCTCAAGCAGTGCAAACGAAGCGACATCTGTCTGTGCCTGTGATGCGTCACTGCGTCCCGCTACAAACGGGACTGATATCGCCACACCGGCATCACTTGCCGCCTGCTCGATCGCAGCGGCGCCGCCCAGCACGATCAGGTCAGCCAACGACACCTTAGTGCGCCGGCTCGAGTCATTGAACTCACTCTGAATTTCTTGCAACGTCGCAAGGACCTTGGCGAGTTCTGCTGGATTATTAACGGCCCAGCCGTTTTGCGGCAGAAGTGCTATGCGCGCGCCGTTCGCACCGCCGCGCATGTCGCTCGCGCGGAAGCTGGCAGCCGATGCCCACGCGGTTCGAACCAGTTCGGGCACGGTCAAACCGGAATCCATGATCTTGCCCTTGAGTGAGCGCACGTCGCGATCCGAGACGGGCCTGCCTGCAGCCGTCGGAATCGGATCCTGCCAGATCAGCTCGCCATCAGGAATTGCGTCGCCGAGATAGCGGGCGCGCGGACCCATGTCACGATGCGTAAGCTTGTACCACGCCTTGGCAAACGCCAGCTGGTAGTCGTCCGGGTTCGCAAGGAATCGTTCGGCGATGGCCTTGTATTCGGGGTCGAACTTGATAGCCAGGTCCGCGGTTGTCATTACCGGCGGGTTCATCTTGCCGTCGACATGCGCGTCCGGCACCGTGCTGTGCATCGACTTGTCGGTCGGTACCCAGATAATCGCGCCGGCCGGACTGCGTGACTGCTCCCAGTCGAGATTCAGGAGGTTTTGCAGATAGAGCGATGTCCAGCGCGTCGGCGCCTGGGTCCAGGCACCCTCCAGACCACTGGTCACGGTGTCTTCAGAGTGGCCTTTGCCGCAGCTGTTTTTCCAGCCCAGTCCCTGTTCTTCTATCGCCGCCGCTGCCGGTTCTGCGCCGACGCAGTCACCCGGCTTGTGCGCACCGTGCATTTTGCCGAACGTGTGACCGCCCGCAATCAGTGCCACCGTCTCTTCGTCGTTCATCGCCATGCGACCGAAGGCGACGCGGATATTTCTGGCAGAGCCCTCAGGGTCAGGCACACCGCGCGGACCCTCCGGGTTAACGTAGATGAGTCCCATGTGCGTGGCACCCAGGGGGCGCTTTAGCTCACCGTCTTCGTCGTGGCGGTCGGAGGCCAGCATTTCTACCTCCGGTCCCCAGTAGACCACGTCCGGCTCCCACTCATCCGTGCGGCCACCCGCGAATCCATACGTCTGGAAGCCCATGTTCTCCAGGGCGACGTTGCCCGCAAGAATCATGAGATCTCCCCAGGAGAGGCTTGCGCCGTACTTTTGCTTGACCGGCCAAAGCAAACGCCGTGCCTTGTCGAGATTGCCGTTGTCAGGCCAGCTGTTCAGGGGGTCGAATCGCATCTGACCGCCGTCACCACCACCGCGGCCATCGAGCGTGCGGTAGGTACCCGCCGCGTGCCACGACATGCGAATAAAGAACGGCCCGTAATTTCCAAAATCAGCGGGCCACCAGTCCTGCGATGTTGTCAGCAGCGTATCGATGTCGCTCTTGACGGCGTCAAGGTCGAGCTCGTCAAACGCATCAGCGTAGTTGAAGTCGTCTCCCAGCGGGTTTGATCGGGTGTCGTGATCGCGCAGTGGCGAAAGATCAAGCTGGTCGGGCCACCAGAAGCTGTTGCTTCTCGCCTCGTCGGCACTGACAGAACCCAGTGTCAGTACGCAGGACAAAGCGGTGGCCATAATCGTCGTAGATTTCGTCATGGTCTCATCCTCAGATCGGGTGCTGCGGGGGCAGCACGATTCGTTCGGGCAGGGGGTTAAAAACACACGCTAACAGGTGGCCTATATTTGGTAAAATCGTTTAATACGATTCGATTGATAGGTAACCCCAATCTTAGGACGCCCATGAATATTCGCGACTTACAGTACTTCGCGGCGGTTGCCGACTTGCAGCACTTCGGCCACGCGGCCGAACGATGCTTCGTCAGCCAGCCCACGCTCAGCGGTCAAATCAAAAAGCTTGAGGCGGAGCTCGATGTGACCTTGTTCGAACGCAACAACCGCAATGTCATGCTGACCGAGACCGGCGAGGAGGTTTTGCGTTCGGCGCAACGGATCCTGCGCGAGGTCGACACCATCCATGACGTTGCAAAAAGCCACCGCGACCCGCTATCCGGCAAGTTTCGCCTCGGCGCATTCCCGACGCTTGCACCCTACGTTTTGCCCCAGGTTGTGCCGAAAGTACGAGATTCGTTGCCTGCGCTGCGCCTGATTCTTATCGAAGAGAAGACGGCTGTGCTAATCGACAAACTTTTGTCCGGTGAAATTGACGCAGCACTGTTGGCATTGCCGCTGCACGAGTCCGCGTTGAACGTGCACCCCTTGTTTGAGGACGAATTCCTGCTGGCGGTATCGAGCGATCACGAACTTGCCGAAGAAAGCGAAGTGAGCCAATCGGCGATTTCGGAACGCCAACTGCTGCTTCTCGAAGAAGGGCACTGCCTGCGGGATCAGGCGCTTGAAGTATGCAACCTGAATCGCATCGCGGAGGAACAGGAGTTCAGGGCAACCAGCCTGGAAACACTGCGACAAATGGTCAAGGCAGGAACCGGTATCACCTTTATGCCGCGCATCGCTGTGCGCACGGACGACGCAGGTATTCGATACATTCCGTTTTCGGGACAACCCCCGAAGCGCACCATCGGCCTCGTCTGGCGCAAGACCACCGCGCGGAAAAGTCTGATGGACGCTTTTGTTGAGCTGTTGTCCACCCTCGCGGTTGCCGACTAGAAATTCATTCGATGGTAAGGTCGCTAACAATTTCCACTAGCCAAAAGACACAGCGCCATGGCCGACGAAACCGCGAACCAGCCCAAAGAGAACCGAATCACCCGCTTCCTGCACGTCGTCGAGTGGCTCGGCAATGCATTGCCCCACCCGGTGTCGTTGTTTGCGCTGTTTGCGGTTGGTGTGGTGATACTTTCGGGCATCCTCGGCTACTTCGACGTTTCGGTCATCGACCCGCGACCGGTCGGCGCCAGGGGCCGCGCTGACAACGGACTTATCGAGGTCGTCAGCCT
>JBCAZN010000047.1:0-10106 GCA_038533035.1 Pseudomonadota bacterium | reverse complement strand
CACCAATTTCGTTATCCGTGGATTCGGCAACGGCGCGAACAACGCCGGTATCGAGCCTTCAGTTGGCGTATTTGTCGACGGCGTCTACCGTTCACGTACGGCGGCAGCCTTGTTTGACCTGCCGAACCTAGAACGCGTGGAAGTACTGCGTGGCCCGCAAAGCACGCTGTTCGGCAAGAACGCATCGGCCGGCGTGATCAACATCGTAACGGCAACGCCGGATCTCGACGAGTTTGGCGGCTCGGCCTCGGTCACGATCGGCGATTACAGCCAGGTGATTGTAAAGGGTGATATCAGTGGGCCCTTGTCCGACAGCGTGGGCTTCAGTCTCTCCGGCAGCTACAACCAACGTGATGGCTACTACGACAACCTTGCTGGCGGCGACCCGCTCGGCGAGCAGAATCGCTACAGCGTACGTGGCCAGCTGTACTTCGTACCAACCGATGCGGTTGATATCCGCATCATCGCTGACATGAGCGATCTCGACGAAGCCTGCTGCGGCGTTGCCAACCTGCAGAACGGTTTTACCGGCGGTCTCGTGCAGGCGGTTGGCGGCAACCTCGTGCCGAATGCGCCGTTTGCGTATCAGGGCTACTACGACTTCACGCCTCAGAATGAACTCGAAAGCGGTGGCATTTCCGCTCAAATCAACTGGGACCTTAACGATGACGTCACGCTGACATCGATCACGGCATCACGAAGCCTGTCGCGGTTCGAGAACGCCGATGTCGATTTCACGAGCTTGGCGTTGGCCGACCCATCAGCAGGCAACCTGACGGACTACGAAATCGACACGCTGACGCAGGAGTTTCGACTCAGTGGCGCTACTGACAATATGAGCTGGCTCGTCGGCGCCTACATTTTTGACGAAGACGTTGAGCAGAGAACCGCGTTTGTCTACGGCACGGGTTTCCGACCGTACGCTGACCTGCTTATCCCGGCTTTGAGCGGCGGCACCCCCGGAGTCGACCCGTCACCGCTGCCTGGGCTGGAAGCGGCACTGGGCCTACCTGCAGGTACGTTTTACGCGCCTGGCCAGGGCGCGACCGAACTCTCGACGATGGATAACTCCGCCTTGTCGATATTTGCGCAAGTCGACGTTGATCTCGGCGAACGCGCGACGTTGACACTCGGTGCGAACTTTACCGACGACGAGAAAGACATCACGTTTAATACGACGAATACAGATGTGTTCTCGAGCCTGGATATGGTAGATGTTGGCTTTGGCCTCCTCTTCTCGACACTGACGGGCGGACAGCCACCCACTCCTGCCAATTTCGCAATGTTCCCGGCACAGTTCGCACAGGCGCAGGCATTGAGTACCGTGGAATGCTCACCCACAACCGGCCCGGCCTGTAACCAACTTCTGGGCCTGCAAATCGCCCAGTTCCTGCCGACCAACGTGGACTTCCCGAATGCTGTAGAGAATGGCAATACGCAGGATGATGACGTCACATGGACCGTACGCCTCGCCTACGACCTGTCGGACTCGGTCAACGTGTACGCAAGCGCAGGAACAGGCTTCAAGGCGAGTTCCTGGAACCTGTCGCGCGACTCACGACCGACCGCCGCTGACATTCCCGGACTGGTCGGCGCCGGGCTTCTGATGCCGAACATATCCGGCGGTGTGAACCTTGCAGCAGGTACCCGATTCGCATTACCTGAAGAAGCCACCGTCTACGAGCTGGGCCTGAAAGGCATCTGGGATACGGTCGCGATGAACGTCGCCGTCTTCGACCAGCAAATCGAAAACTTCCAGTCGAACGTCTTCAACGGCACCGGCTTCAACCTCGCGAATGCGGGCAAGCAGTCCACGACGGGCGTCGAAATCGATGTTCGCTGGGCCCCGACTGAAGCCTTCCAGGGCAGCTTCTCGGCAACGTTCCTGGATCCGACCTACGATTCGTTCCTCGGTGCATCATCTGTGGATGATCTGGGCAACTCGATCGTAGCCGACCTGAGCGGTACGCAGCCTGCCGGCATTCACGAAGTCAGCATTTCGGCTTCGGGCGTGTACTCATTCGAGATCGGCAATGCCGACGCTTTCATTCGCGCTGAGTACATCTACGAAGATAAAGTTCGGATTAATGAGAACACGCCGGCAAGCGTCGCATCTCGCGAAGTTGGCACACTCAACGCGAGCTTTGGCATGGCGTGGGACAACGGCTTCGAAGCATTGCTTTGGGGTCGTAACATAACCGACGACGAGTACCTGCTTTCCTCGTTCCCGTCGGTTGCGCAGTTCTTCAGCTTCTCCGGTTACCCGAACCAGCCATCGACTTACGGCCTGACGTTGCGCAAGTACTTCTACTAGGCTTCGCCTTCGCAACACACGAAAGGCAGCAGGAATTCCTGCTGCCTTTTTTTGTGGGGCGTCAATCCTGCTTGAAAAAGAACATGCCGAGCGTCTCGGCAATGCAGGCTGGTTTGCGGTGCCCCTCGATTTCGATTTTCACTTCTGTAGTCAGTAACAAAGCGCCTGCCCGCTGCCTGGCTTGTAACACCGTCGCCCTTGCGCGCAATTTCGATCCGGCGTCTACGGGGTTCAAGAAGCGCACTTTATTCAGACCAAAGTTAATGGCGCGTTCGAGATTATCAACCTCGATAAAGTCGACTGTCAGCGCCGGTATCAGGGACAGCGTGAGGTAACCGTGAGCGATCGTTTTGCCACCGGGCATCTCCCTCGCTGCCCGCTCGGTGTCGACATGTATCCACTGATAGTCGCCGGTTGCTTCAGCGAACTGGTCGATTCGATGCTGGTCGATCACGACCCAATCGGATACCCCGATTTCCTTCCCCTCAAGGGCCTTGGCGTCGTCGATAGAGTTAATCGATTTCATCAGGACGCGCAGCGCTCACAATTGACCCAGCCAGAATCGCCGGACACGTAGTGTTCCTTCTTCCAGATCGGAAGTCGAATCTTGATTTCGTCAATGATGTAGCGGCACGCCAGGAATGCCTCGTCGCGATGCGCTGCGGCGACGCCGACCCAGACTGCGCAGTCGCCGATTTCCAGCAGCCCCGTTCGATGCACACAGCATGCCTTTAAGTGCGGAAACTTCTGCTGCGCCTCCGCGATCACCTTGTCACCTTCCGTGACCGCCAGGGGCTCGTAGGCTTCGTACTCGAGACGCGCGACCGTGTGCCCTTCGTTCTCGTTACGCACCCAGCCCTCGAAAACACAAAAGCCGCCCGCCCCAGGGTCCTGCATTTGTGTCCGCAATGCATCGACGTCAATCGTCTGACCCGTCATTGCAAACATCTCAGCCTCCGGCCACGGGCGGAAACAGCAACACGACGTCGCCGTCATTAATCGACGAGTCCCAATCGGCCATCTCGTCGTTGATAGCAACCTTGCAGTGCCCGAGCGGTTCACTCGATCCATGCCGATCACGCGTCGCCGCGAAGACATCGGCCGCCGTGGCGGCATCCGTTTCAAGCGTTTCCTCGCCGACTCCGGCGTTCTCGCGAAAGATCGCGAAGTAGCGAACGGTAATTGTTTTCATCAGCTTGCCTGCAGGATGCTGTCGCGCAGGTCGTCAGGTGTGTTCACGTTGTCGAGCGCGCGTGGATCGGGCTGTTGTAGCAGCAATGTATCGGAACGGATCATGATCTTGCGCGGACAGTTGATGCCGTCCTCGACGAAATCCCGGACGATCTCGCCGCTGCCAACGTGATAAACGGCGCACAGCGGCTCGGGCAGGCTGTCGTGTGAGCTCTCGAACGCTGTGAATGGCTGCATTGTCGCGCGGTTTTGTAATAAATATTCGATCGTCGTCTCGTCAATGTTTGGCAGATCACAGGCAACGACCAGCCAGTCGACCGCGGGATACGCCGCGATCGCCGACAGGATTCCCGCCAGCGGCCCACCCGTATCAACGCTATCAACGATCTGCTCAAAACGCGCACGCTCAGGCTCGTTTGCCTGGTCGGCACGGGTCGAAACGAAAACTCGCTCAACGTGCTGCTCGAGCAGTTCAGCAAGGTACGCAAGCTGCGATTTTCCGTCGCGCTGCAAGGTCGCCTTATCGCGTCCCATGCGACGGCTTTCGCCGCCCGCCAGCACCAGTCCAAACACGGGCCGCGTCATCGCGAAAAGTCCTGTTTGCCGCCCGACTTCGCCATGAGCCGGGTGTCGGTTATCACGATATCGTGCGAAACCGCTTTGAGCATGTCGTACACCGTCAGCGCCGCGACGCTCGCGCCCGTCAGCGCTTCCATCTCGACGCCGGTCTTGTGCGTCACCTTGCAGCGGCAATCAATTACCGCGCGGTCCCCGACGACATTGATCTCGATCTTGCAGCTGGTCAGCCCCAGTGGATGACAAAACGGGATCAGCTCATGGGTTTTTTTTGCGGCCATGACGCCCGCAATGATCGCCGTGGCGAACACCGGTCCTTTTTTTGTCGCGATGTCATCACCGCTAATCTGTTCAAGCACGGCTGGCGGCAACACGACTTCGGTTCGAGCCCTCGCCTCTCGCTCGGTCACGGCCTTGTCGCTGACGTCGACCATCGTCGGCCGATTCGCATCGTCGATGTGTGAAAGCTTGCTCATCTATCCGCCTATCCTGTACATCTCAACTTTTTTGAGTACGTGGTGTTCTGCCATCTCAGGTCGGCGCAGCTCGCTGTAGCGATCTGCGCGTTGCAGCCAGATGCTCGAAAGAATGTCCGACAGTTCCTCGTCGTCAGCACCATTGCGCAGCGACTCCCTGAGGTCCGTGCCGTGATTCGCGAACAGGCAGGTATACAACTTGCCATCCGCCGATAGCCTGGCGCGGCTGCAGTCGCCGCAAAATGGCTCGGTCACGGATGAAATAAAGCCGATTTCGCCACCGCCATCGACGAATTCATAGCGACGCGCGACTTCGCCCGGGTAATTCGGATCGATAGATCGCAGCGGCCAGCGACCACGAATCGTTTCCAGCAATTCATGAGACGGCACGACGCTGTCGAGACGCCAGCCGTTGCGATTGCCAACATCCATGAATTCGATCAGCCGTACGATGTGCCCGGTGCCGCGAAAATGATCGACGAGGTCGACAACGGTATGGTCGTTGACACCTTTCTGGACCACGACATTGATCTTCACGGGTCCGAGTCCGGCCGTTTCCGCCGCCTCGATGCCGCGCAGTACTTCGGACACGTCACCGCGCCCGCCGCTCATCCCCGCGAACACGTCCTGATCGAGGCTGTCGAGGCTGACCGTCACGCGATGCAACCCCGCCGCTTTCAGGCCCACAGCCCGCGCTGCGAGCAAACTGCCGTTTGTCGTCAACGCGAGATCCGCCAGTCCCGGCAGCGCTGCCAGTCGTGCCACCAGTTCGTCGATGCGCTTGTCGAGTAACGGCTCACCACCGGTCAGGCGCAGCTTGCTAACACCCAGGCCGGTTGCCGCTCCGGCTACTCGCACGATTTCGTCATAACTCAGGCGCTGTTGCTTCTTCAAAAACTCGTAGTCCGAATGAAACTTAGCCTCGGGCATGCAATACGGGCAGCGAAAATTGCAGCGGTCGAGCACCGAAATGCGGAGGTCGTGCAACGGCCGCGCGAGCGCATCAGCAATGGGCTGGGTGGCCTGCTCAGCGGACTTATGTTTCAGTTTGTATGCGTCGGTGACCATTTGCTCATTTTGCACTAAGCTGCGGAGTCCAGCCATACGGAGCAACACAGAATGAACGTGACATTTTCGGACGAGGAGATCCAGTTTCGCGACGAAGTGCGCGCGTTCTTCGCAAACGAATTTCCACAAGACGTGCTCGACAAGCAACGGCGCGCGGTTCCGTTGACCCGTGAGGATTTTGTGCGCTTCCACAAGGCCTTGTACAAAAAGGGCTGGGCAGCGCCGAACTGGCCGAAAGAATATGGCGGAACCGGCTGGACACCGGTGCAAAAGTATCTATTTGCGCAGGAACAGGGCCGTGTCGACGCACCGCCACCGCTGGCCTTCGGCGTCAGCATGGTGGGCCCGATTATTTACAGCTTTGGCTCTGAAGCGCAGAAAAAGCGCTTCCTGCCGGACATCCTCGAGTTCAATACCTGGTGGTGCCAGGGGTATTCCGAGCCCGGTGCCGGCTCCGATCTGGCGTCGCTCAAGACACGCGCGGACCGTGATGGCGATGACTACATCATCAATGGCACAAAGACCTGGACAACCCTCGGCCAATACGCCGACTGGATATTCTGCCTCGTACGTACCTCGAGCGACGTGGCCCGCCGCCAGGAAGGCATCAGCTTCATCCTGGTCGACATGAATACTCCCGGGATCACCGTGAAGCCGATCATTCTCATGGACGGCGAACACGAGGTGAACGAGATTCATTTCGACAACGTTCGCGTGCCCGCCGAGAACCTGGTTGGCGAGGAAGGCAAAGGCTGGACCTATGGCAAGGTGCTCTTGCAGCATGAACGAACCAACGCCTCGCAGGTGGGCAAATCGAAGTACCGACTGAACCGGCTGCGCGCGCAGGCTGCTCGTTCCGTGCGCGGCGCACCGCCCATGCAGGACGACATGAACTTCATGCGCAAGCTCGCTGCCGTCGAAGTCAAACTCAAGGCACTCGAGTACACGGATTTGCGAATTCTTGCATCGGTCGCATCCGGCAAAGCACCGGGGCCCGAATCGTCAGCCCTGAAGCTGGTTGGCACAGAAATCGTGCAGGCCATCGACACGCTGTACATGGAGGCTGCGGGCTACTACACGCTGCCGTACGTGCCGCATCAGTACGAAGAGAACTTTGCCGACGACCTGCGGGTTGGCGAAGGCAACGAAACGGACTCCGCACTCGAATACTTCAACAACCGCAAGCACACGATCTTTGCCGGCTCCAATGAGATCCAGCGCAACATCATTGCCAAACACGTACTGGGACTCTAGCCGATGAACTTTTCAATGAACGAAGTGCAGGAGATGCTGGCAGACAGCATCGAAAAGTTTATTGCCAACGACTACGACTTCGATACGCGGCAGAAATACGCCGGCAGCGATCGCGGTTACAGCGATGCTGTCTGGCAGCAGTTCGCCGAGCTCGGCTGGACCGCGGTTGCGTTCGACGAAGACGACGGTGGATTTGGCGGCAACGCCATCGACACGATGGTGATCATGGAACGTCTTGGTCGCGGCCTCATTGTCGAGCCGTATCTCGCGAACGTCGTGCTCGCGGGCGGGATTCTCAAAAGAGCGGCTAGTGATGCACAAAAGGAACAATGGCTGGCGCCCATTCTCGCGGGCGAACTCCAGGCCACGCTTGCCTTTGTCGAACCGCAGGCACGCTATGACATTGCCGACACGCTGACCATTGCCAAGCAGGACGGCGACGACTGGATTCTCGACGGTGCCAAAGGCCTCGTCGCGAACGGTGGCAACGCTGAGCTGCTGATCGTTCCCGCGCGCACCGCCGGTGAACTCGACGACGAGGACGGCATCACGTTGTTCGCTGTCAACGCGTCGTCGGACGGCGTCTCTCTTGAATCGTACGCAACCATCGACGGACTGCGTGCGGCTGAGCTGAGCCTGCAGGGCGTCAAGGCCGACGCTGTGATCGGCGAAGTCGGTGCCGGTTTCGCGGCGCTCACCGACACGATCGACGACGCCATTCTCGCCGTATCCGCGGAAGCGCTTGGCATCATGAACGTGCTAACCGAGAAGACTATCGAATATTCGAAAAGCCGCGTGCAGTTCGGCGTGCCTATTTCGAGTTTCCAGGCACTGCAGCATCGTATGGTCGACATGTACACCAGCTGCGAGCAAACGCGCTCGCTATTGATGTGGGCAACTATGTCCGTCGCCAACGATGAAGAGGTCGATCGCGCGATCAGTTCCATCAAATACCAGATCGGTACCGCCGGTAAACTGGTTGCCGAAGAAGCCGTTCAGCTGCATGGCGGTATGGGCGTCACCTGGGAACTTGATGTTGCCCACTATTTCAAACGCCTGATCGCCATCACCCAGATGCTCGGCAGCGCTGACTGGCATCTCGACCGACTCGCGGCTGGCTAGATGTTCTCCGGTTCGCTCGCCCAGTTTTTCGCCGCGAACCAGGAGCTACTGTGGTTTACGACGCTGCTTGCGGACCTCGCGGGCACGCTGCTGCTGTACCGGTTTTTCGGCAAGGTCGGGCTGCAGGTCGCGATTGCTGTCGCAATAATTCTCGCGAACCTGCAGGGCCCCAAGCTCACGATGATCTTCGGCATCGAAACCAGTCTCGGTGTCATCTTTTACTCCAGTATCTTTTTCGCCACCGACGTCCTCTCGGAGAACTACGGCAGAGCCGAAGCCAACAAGGCCGTGCGCATGGGGTTTGTTGTCAGCATCATCGTGCTCGTCATGATGAGCCTGGCGCTCCTTTATCAGCCCAGCACGAACCCGAATACCGCCGGTTTTTCGAACGAGATTCACGGTGCTTTCGCCACCATCGTCAACTACACACCGCGGTTTATATTCGGCTCGCTGCTCGCCTACTACGTCGCCCAGACTTTCGACGTCTGGGCGTTTCATCGCATTCGGCGCATTACGGGTGATCGCTGGCTCTGGCTGCGCAATAACCTGTCGACGATGAGCTCACAGCTGCTCGACACCCTGATCTATTCGCTGGTCGCCTGGTGGGGTCTCGTCGATCTCAAGACGGCGCTCGCGCTCGGTGCCGCCAAGTACGTCTTCAAGCTTGTCATTGCCATGATCGACACCCTGTTTATCTACTGGGCGCGCTGGATGTTTCGACACGGCCACCCGGCCGATGCCGCCAGCTGATACCATTAAAGAAAAAATCAGCAGGGAGTTTCACTAATGCGCTGGTCAGGCGTCATCACGCTAACGACCGATTTCGGTCACAAGGGCCCGTTCACTGCCGTCATGCGCGGCGTGATCCTGAGCCGCAACCGCAGTGCAACCGTGGTCGATCTCGCGCACGACATTCCGCCGCAGTGGCCGCCCGAGGCGGGCTTCTGGATCAGTCGCTCCTACCAGTACTTCCCGCGCGGCACGATTCACCTCGGCATCGTCGACCCGGGTGTTGGTACCGAACGCGAAATTCTGCTGGTCGAGTACGACAAGCACGTTTTCCTGGCACCCGATAACGGCCTGCTCGCGCCTATTCTTGATAAAGATGACTGTTTCGTTTGGCAGCTCGATGTCGCGAGGCTCGAGTCCTTAAATTTGGCGCCGCCCAGCCCCACCTTCCACGGTCGTGATATTTTCGCGCCGGTTGCCGCCGAACTCGCTGCCGGAAATCTGTCCCTGACCGCCGTCGGCAAGCCGACCAAGGACTGGACGCCAGGCTGGCTGGACGACCCGGACGTTTCACCCGGCAAAGTCAGTGGCAGCGTGATTACGATCGATGGCTTCGGCAACCTGATTACCAATATCGACGAGTCCCTCGTGCGCGATTTCAAAGAACCGGTTGCGCACGTCGCCGGCCAGCAGATCCCTACGCTGACAACTTACGGGCGCGCCGTGCCCGGTGATTTTCTTGCGCTCGTCAATTCATTCAACGTCATCGAGATCGCAAAATCGGAAGGCAGTGCCGCCGAAGGGCTAGGGCTTGAGCGCGGTGCTCCGGTTGTAATTACGGACGGCTCGTCGACGTAATTAGTCATTAAATACAATTACTTACCTTTGATCGCGGGCTAATAACTGTATATAATCACAGTATCCTTTGTATGCTCTTTGGAGACTGTGATGGACCACGAAAATCCGAACGATAGCCGGCTGCGTTCCATTGACGAGCTGGAGCAGAACATCCTTTCACTGGCCCGCCAGATCAACGTGGCGACCTACGAGTTGCTCGTCATGGTTCGTGAGTTTGACGAACGAGCGGGCTTTCTTGCCTGGGGCTTGAGCAACGCTGCCGACTGGCTGGCGTGGCGGTGTGATATCTCGACTTCGACCGCGTACGAGAAAGTGCGCGTTGCCCATGCGTTGAAGCACCTCCGGGGAATTTCCGAAGCTTTTGCGGCGGGCGAGCTTTCGTATGCGAAGGTGCGTGCGTTAACCCGAGTCGCTACTCGGGAAAATGAATCGGACCTGCTGGTGTTTGCGCTTCGACATACAGCAGCCAACGTTGAGCAATATTGCCGTGAGTTGCGTAACGGCAATCCCGAGTCTGT
>JBCAZN010000046.1:0-10193 GCA_038533035.1 Pseudomonadota bacterium | reverse complement strand
GACGCATAAACGCCGCGTATCGGCGCTCGGACCAGGCGGTCTGACGCGCGAACGCGCAGGCTTCGAGGTGCGCGACGTGCACCCGACTCACTACGGCCGGGTGTGCCCGATTGAGACGCCTGAAGGTCCGAACATTGGCCTGATCAACTCACTGGCCGTGTACGCACGCACCAATGCCTACGGCTTCCTCGAGACGCCATACCGCAAGGTCAAGAACAGCAAGGTCACGAGCGAGATCGAGTACCTGTCCGCGATTGAGGACAGCCAGTTCATGGTTGCGCAGGCGAACGCCGAGCTCGACAAGAACGGCAAATTCGTCGAGGACTTTGTTGCGGTTCGCTACAAGAACGAAACGACGCTGGCATCGCCGGAAGACGTGCACTACATGGACGTCAGCCCGCGCCAGATCGTATCGGTCGCCGCTGCGTTGATTCCGTTCCTCGAGCACGACGACGCCAACCGCGCCCTGATGGGCTCGAACATGCAGCGCCAGGCTGTACCGACGCTGCGTGCCGAAGCGCCGCTCGTTGGTACCGGAATTGAGCGCGCGGTTGCGGTTGACTCCGGTGTAACGGTCGTCGCGAAGCGCGGTGGCATCGTCGATTCGGTTGACGCATCACGCATCGTGGTACGTGTCAACGATGACGAGACGACAGCTGCAGAGCCGGGTGTCGACATCTACAACCTGACGAAGTACACGCGTTCGAACCAGAACACGTGTATCAACCAGCGTCCGCTTGTAAAAAACGGTGATTCGATCGCTGCAGGCGACGTCATGGCTGACGGACCGTCGACGGATATGGGTGAGCTCGCGCTCGGCCAGAACCTGAAGGTCGCGTTCATGCCGTGGAATGGCTACAACTTCGAGGACTCGATCCTGATCTCGGAGCGCGTCGTCAAGGAAGATCGATTCACGACGATTCACATCGAGGAACTGCAGTGTGTCGCACGTGACACGAAGCTGGGCTCGGAAGACATCACGTCGGATATTCCGAATGTGGGTGACGCTGCACTGGCGAAGCTCGACGAGTCGGGTATTGCGTTCATTGGTGCCGAGGTTAAGGCAGGTGACATCCTGGTCGGCAAGGTTACGCCGAAGGGCGAGACCCAGCTGACGCCGGAAGAGAAACTGCTGCGTGCGATTTTCGGTGAGAAAGCGTCTGACGTGAAAGACACGAGCCTGCGCGTTCCGCCGGGTATGGACGGCACCGTAATCGACGTACGCGTATTCACGCGCGATGGCGTTGAGAAAGATGCCCGTGCCCTGTCGATCGAGAAGTCGGAACTCGAAGCGGTTCGCAAGGACCTCGACGACACGTTGCGTATTCTCGAAGAAGACATCTATGAGCGTGTCGAGCGCATGCTGACCGGCAAGATGGCCCAGGGCGGTCCGAACAAGCTGAAGTCAGGCTCGAAGATCACCAAGGGATACCTCGAAGAGGTGCAGCGCGAACAGTGGTTCGAGATTCGTCTCAAGAACGATGACGCGAACGAGCAGCTGCAGAAGGCGTTCGAGCGCCTGAAGGCGCAGCGTGACGAGTTCGACCGTCGCTTCGAAGAAAAGAAGACGAAGATTACGGCAGGTGACGACCTGGCCCCCGGCGTGCTTAAGATGGTTAAGGTGTATCTCGCGGTCAAGCGCAGGATTCAACCGGGTGACAAGATGGCTGGCCGCCACGGTAACAAGGGCGTGATCTCGACCATCGTTCCGGTTGAAGACATGCCGTTCCTTGCCGACGGCGAGCCCGTCGACATCGTTCTGAACCCGCTGGGTGTTCCATCGCGAATGAACGTTGGCCAGGTGCTGGAAACGCATCTCGGCTGGGCGGCCATGGGCGTGGGTCAGAAGATCAACAACATGCTCAAGACGCAGGAATCGGTGACGAAGATTCGCGGCTTCCTCGAGCAGGTCTACAACAAGACCGGCGGTCGGGTTGAAGACTTGAAGTCATTTAACGACGAGGAAGTGCTGGAGCTCGCAAGCAACCTGACAAACGGTGTACCGACGGCAACGCCGGTATTCGATGGCGCGACGGAAGCCGAAATCAAGGGCCTGCTGGAACTGGCAGACTTCGATACCTCGGGTCAGTCAACGCTGTATGACGGCCGCACGGGCGAGAAATTCGATCGTGACGTCACCGTGGGTTACATGTACATGCTTAAGCTCAACCACCTGGTTGACGACAAGATGCACGCACGTTCGACCGGACCGTACTCGCTGGTCACGCAGCAACCGCTGGGTGGTAAGGCGCAGTTCGGTGGTCAGCGCTTCGGTGAGATGGAGGTCTGGGCGCTCGAAGCCTACGGCGCCTCGTACACACTGCAGGAAATGCTGACAGTCAAGTCGGATGACGTCCAGGGCCGCACCAAGATGTACAAGAACATCGTTGACGGTGAGCACTACATGGATGCCGGCATGCCGGAATCATTCAACGTACTGGTCAAGGAGATTCGCTCCTTGGGCATCAACATTGAGCTGGAGACAGACTAATGAAAGATCTCCTGAAGCTTTTTAAATACCAGAACCCGGTCGACGATTTCGATGCCATTCGCATCGGTCTTGCTTCGCCGGACATGGTCCGGTCGTGGTCGTTCGGCGAAGTCAAAAAGCCGGAAACGATCAACTACCGCACGTTCAAGCCTGAGCGTGATGGCCTGTTCTGCGCGAAAATCTTTGGCCCGATCAAGGACTACGAGTGCCTGTGCGGCAAGTACAAGCGCCTCAAGCACCGCGGTGTGGTCTGCGAGAAGTGTGGCGTAGAAGTCACGCAGACGAAGGTTCGCCGTGAACGCATGGCGCACATCGACCTGGCAAGCCCGGTCGCGCACATCTGGTTCCTGAAGTCACTGCCGTCGCGTATCGGCCTCATGCTCGACATGACGTTGCGCGAGATCGAGCGTGTCCTGTATTTCGAGGCGTTTGTCGTCGTCGAGCCGGGCATGACCGAACTCGAGCGCGGTCAGCTCATGACCGACGAGATGTACCTCGACGCGCTGGAACAGTACGGCGACGAATTCGACGCCCGCATGGGTGCTGAAGCCGTCCGCGAAATGCTGATGACGATCGACCTGCAGCGCGAAGTGCTGAAGGTGCGTGAAGACATCGATGCCACGCGGTCGGAGACCAAGATCAAGCGTCTCTCGAAGCGCCTGAAGCTGCTGGAATCGTTCATCGAGTCGGGCAACAAGCCGGAGTGGATGGTTTTGACGGTCCTGCCGGTTCTGCCACCGGACCTGCGTCCGCTGGTGCCGCTGGATGGTGGCCGATTTGCAACGTCGGATCTGAACGACCTGTATCGTCGCGTCATCAACCGTAACAATCGCCTCCGCCGCCTGCTTGAGCTGAACGCGCCGGACATTATTGTGCGCAACGAAAAGCGGATGCTGCAGGAGTCGGTTGACGCACTGCTCGACAACGGTCGTCGCGGCCGCGCCATCACGGGTACCAACAAGCGCCCGCTGAAGTCGCTCGCCGATATGATCAAGGGCAAGCAGGGCCGATTCCGCCAGAATCTGCTCGGCAAACGTGTCGACTACTCGGGCCGTTCGGTCATTGTTGTCGGCCCGACGCTCAAGCTGCACCAGTGTGGCCTGCCGAAGAAAATGGCGCTGGAACTCTTCAAGCCGTTCATTTTCTCCAAGCTGCAGCTGCGTGGTGAAGCAACGACGATCAAGGCGGCGAAGCGCCTCGTCGAGCGCGAAGGTGCGGAAGTCTGGGATATTCTCGAAGAGGTAATTCGCGAACACCCGGTCATGCTGAACCGTGCACCGACGCTGCATCGACTGGGTATCCAGGCGTTTGAGCCGGTACTCATCGAAGGCAAGGCTATCCAGCTGCATCCGCTCGTATGTACAGCATTTAACGCTGACTTCGACGGTGACCAGATGGCTGTCCACGTTCCGCTGTCGATCGAGGCACAGCTCGAAGCGCGCGCACTGATGATGTCGTCAAACAACATCCTGTCGCCCGCGAACGGCGATCCGATTATCGTACCGTCGCAGGACGTTGTACTCGGCCTGTACTACATGACGCGTACGCGTGTGAATGCGAACGGCGAAGGCATGATGTTCGCCACCATCGACGAAGCACGTCGCGCGTTCGAAAGTGGTGCTGCCGATCTGCAGGCGAAGGTCAAGGTTCGTGCGCCGGTCTCGGAGCTCGACGAAGACGGCAACCATATCCGCGTTGAAAAGACCGTCGATACGACGGTTGGTCGTGCGCTGCTCTCGGAAATATTGCCGGAAGGCCTTTCATTCGACCTCGTCAACAAGGCGATGTCGAAGAAAGCGATTTCCAGTGTCATCAACGAATGCTACCGCCAGCTTGGTCTGAAGAAGACGGTCGTCTTCGCTGACCGCCTGATGTACACGGGCTTCCGTCTTGCGACGATGGCCGGTATCTCGATCGGTGTTAACGACATGGTTGTGCCGGACAGCAAGGAAGAGATCCTGACCGTCGCCGAAAATGAAGTTAAGGAGATCCAGGACCAGTACGGTTCGGGTCTCGTAACCGATGGCGAGCGCTACAACAAGGTTGTCGATATCTGGTCACGTACCAACGACCAGATCGCCAAGGCGATGATGGACAAGCTGGGTACTGAAACCGTCAAGGACGCGAACGGCAAGGACGTCGAGCAGGAATCGTTCAACTCGATTTACATGATGGCCGACTCCGGCGCTCGTGGTTCTGCCGCGCAGATTCGCCAGCTCGCTGGTATGCGTGGCCTCATGGCCAAGCCGGATGGCTCGATCATCGAGACGCCGATTACGGCAAACTTCCGCGAAGGTCTGGACGTACTGCAGTACTTCATCTCGACTCACGGTGCCCGTAAAGGCCTTGCCGATACGGCGCTGAAGACCGCCAACTCGGGATACCTGACCCGTCGACTCGTCGACGTTGCGCAGGATCTCGTCGTCACGGAAGTCGACTGCGAAACCCGCAACGGTGTGGCCATGGCGCCGATCGTTGAGGGTGGTGACGTTGTCGAACCGCTGCGTGAGCGTGTCCTTGGTCGCGTTCTGGCTGAGCCGGTTCTCGTTCCGGGGACTGACAAGGTGGCGTTCGACGCTGGCACGATGCTCGACGAGGCGACCGTGCAGCGTATGGATGACCTCTCGATCGACAACGTCCTGGTACGTTCGCCGATTACCTGTGAAATTCGCTACGGCGTCTGCTCACAGTGCTACGGTCGCGACCTTGCACGCGGTGATCGCATCAATATTGGTGAGGCCGTTGGTGTAATCGCGGCGCAGTCAATTGGTGAGCCGGGCACGCAGCTTACGATGCGTACCTTCCATATCGGTGGTGCTGCGTCACGTTCTGCTGCGATCAACAATATCGAGATCAAATCGAACGGTACTGCGAAGCTCGTCAACATCAAGACGGTCGCTCATCACAAGGGCTACCTGGTTGCCGTGTCGCGCTCCGGTGAGATCATTGTCGTCAACGATCAGGGCCAGGAGCGGGAGCGCTACAAGGTCCCCTACGGTGCAACGATTACGATCGAAGATAACGCCGACGTTAAGCAGGGCCAGATTCTCGCCAACTGGGATCCGCATACTCACCCGGTAGTTACCGAGGTCGAGGGCAGCATCAAGTTTGAGGACTTCATTGACGGCGTGACGGTTGCCGAGCAGGTGGACGAATTCACCGGCCTGGCCAGCATCGTCGTACTGGATCCGAAGAGCCGCGGTGGTTCCGGCAAGGACCTGCGTCCGGTTGCAAAACTGGTCGACGACGAAGGCAACGATATTTGCTTCGCAAACACGGACATTCCGGCTGTATACGCACTGCCTGTTGGCGCCATCATCTCGCTGGCTGACGGCGCGAAGGTGTCCGTGGGTGACATCATTGCACGTATCCCGCAGGAGTCGTCGAAGACGCGTGATATCACCGGTGGTCTGCCGCGTGTTGCCGACCTGTTCGAGGCCCGCAAGCCGAAAGAGCCTGCGATCATGGCTGAGCACACGGGTACGGTCAGCTTCGGTAAGGAAACCAAGGGCAAGCGTCGACTCGTCATTACCGATGAGTCGGGCGAGAGCTACGAGGAGCTGATTCCGAAATGGCGTCACCTGAACGTCTTCGAGGGTGAGCAGGTTGCCAGGGGTGAAATTATCGCCGACGGCGAACCGAACCCGCATGACATTCTGCGATTGCAGGGCGTTGAGAACCTCGCGAACTACCTCGTTAAGGAAATCCAGGACGTCTACCGTCTGCAGGGCGTGAAGATCAATGACAAGCACATTGAGGTGATCATCCGCCAGATGCTGCGTAAGGTTCACGTTGCCACACCGGGCGACAGCAACTACCTGCGTGGTGAGCAGATCGACAAGGCTCGCTTCTTCGAAGTCGAAGAACAGCTGCTGGCACAGGGCAAGGATCCTTTGACCATCGATCCGGTACTGCTGGGTATTACGAAGGCGTCGCTCGCGACCGAATCGTTTATCTCGGCGGCGTCGTTCCAAGAGACGACTCGCGTTCTGACCGAGGCCGCTGTTCGCGGTCTGCGCGACGAGCTGCGCGGTCTCAAGGAGAACGTCATCGTTGGACGCCTGATTCCGGCCGGAACCGGCTTCGCGCACCACGCCGAGCGCCGGCGTACGCGCGAGCAGGATCTTGCCGAACAGCTGCAGGAACTTGAGGACTCGCAGGCTGCTGCGGACGCTGAGGCCAGTGCGGCCGAGGCGGAAGTACCGGAGGAAGTTGTGGCGGCCGAGGCCGAGGCAGCTCCCGAGGGTGGCGAGGCAGGCACGGAGGCATAGGGAACTACGTAGAGACTAAGCACGTATCCCGGCCAGACGGGGGACACGCAATAGCATGTCCCCCCTTCTATTGACTCTGGTTGGGGCCATCTCTACAATTCCCGGCCCTAACCCCAGGGCCTGCTCACAAGGCGGGCTCTGAATTACAACGGTTCTGGCCTCGTGCCGGGACCGACAGTTACCCGACAACCTGACCAATAAAAGGGTCCGGCTGTCGGGTGCGCGCGTTCAAACGCGCACATTTTGATTGTTAATTTAAATAGACAAAGAAGAGTGAAGGCCCATGGCCACAGTGAATCAGTTAGTACGTAAGCCTCGCAAGACGAAGCGCGTCAAAAGTGCGGTACCGGCGCTGGATGCCAGCCCGCAGAAGCGCGGCGTCTGCACGCGTGTCTATACGACGACACCGAAAAAGCCGAACTCGGCAATGCGTAAGGTCGCACGTGTGCGCCTGACGAACGGCTTCGAAGTGACGAGCTACATCGGCGGCGAAGGTCACAACCTGCAAGAGCATAGTGTTGTGCTGATTCGCGGCGGTCGTGTTAAGGACTTGCCGGGTGTGCGTTACCACACCGTCCGCGGCACGCTCGACTGCGCCGGCGTTTCCGATCGTCGTCAAGGGCGTTCCAAGTACGGCACGAAACGTCCGAAGTCCTGAACAAGAGAAGCTTTACGGTTGCCGCATTGACGGTATCCGTGACGAAAAACAACTTTAGAGAAACCAGTAATGTCCAGAAGAACTCAGGCTCCGAAGCGCGTAATCCTGCCGGATCCCAAATACAAAAGTGAACTGCTCGCGAAGTTCATGAACATGATCATGAATGACGGCAAGAAGTCGGTCGCCGAGCGCATTATTTATGGCGCCCTGGATCGTATTTCCGATCGCGAGACGCAGACGGGCGACAAGGCCCTGGAGCTGCTTGAGACCGCGCTCGAGAACGTCAAGCCCGTGGTCGAGGTAAAGTCACGCCGCGTCGGTGGTGCAACCTACCAGGTACCGGTCGAGGTTCGTCCGGCTCGCCGCCAGACACTGGCCATGCGCTGGGTTATCGAGGCTGCACGCAAGCGCAGCGAGAAGTCGATGGCGCACCGCCTGGCTCACGAGCTGCTTGATGCGGCGGAGAATCGTGGCACGGCTGTCAAAAAGAAAGAAGACACGCACCGTATGGCGGAAGCCAACAAAGCGTTCTCGCACTATCGCTGGTAATCGGCTAACAACCGTTTTGACCAGAACCTTGTCGTGGCCCGAACAACTCCCATCGAGCGATACCGCAATATCGGCATTATGGCCCATATTGATGCGGGCAAGACGACCACGACTGAGCGCGTGCTGTTCTACACGGGTGTCTCGCACAAAATAGGCGAAGTACACCACGGTGCTGCTGTCATGGACTGGATGGAGCAGGAGCAGGAACGCGGCATTACGATTACGTCGGCTGCGACGACCTGTTTCTGGCAGGGTATGGACAAGCAGTTCGATGAGCACCGCATCAACATTATCGATACCCCGGGACACGTCGACTTCACGATCGAAGTTGAGCGCAGCCTGCGGGTGCTCGACGGTGCTGTCACGGTGCTGTGTTCGGTCGGTGGCGTAGAGCCGCAGACCGAAACGGTATGGCGACAGGGCAACAAGTACGGCGTGCCGCGCATGATATTCGTCAACAAGATGGATCGTGCCGGTGCCAATTTCCTGCGTGTTGTTGAGCAGGTGATCGAGCGTCTTGGTGCCAACCCGGTGCCGATTCAGCTACCGATCGGTGCGGAAGAAAACTTCGCCGGGGTCGTGGACCTGATTCGAATGGAGGCGCTGTACTGGGATGAAAGCAACATGGGTATGACCTATGAAGCGAAAGATATCCCGGACGATATGCGGGCCGATGCCGAGGCCTGGCGCGAGAAGATGATCGAGGCCGCGGCCGAGGCCGATGAGGAGTTGCTGGACAAATTCCTCGAGGACGGCACGCTGACTAACGACGAGATTCGTCGTGGGCTGCGCGCACGAACGTTGAGCGGCGAGATTGTCACGATGTTGTGCGGCTCGGCGTTCAAGAACAAGGGCGTACAGGCGATGCTCGATGCAGTGGTCGAGTTCATGCCGTCGCCGGTTGATGTACCGGCGATTACCGGCATCAACGACGACGACACGGAAGGCGAGCGCCACGCGGATGACGATGAACCGTTCGCGGCGCTGGCTTTCAAGATTGCGACGGATCCGTTCGTCGGCAACCTGACGTTTTTCCGCGTCTACTCGGGCGTATTGAGCTCGGGTGACACAATTTACAACCCGGTGAAGAGCAAGAAGGAGCGCATTGGCCGCATCCTGCAAATGCATTCCAACGATCGTAAAGAGATCAAGGAAGTTCGCGCCGGTGACATCGCAGCAGCCGTTGGCCTGAAGGACGTTACGACGGGTGACACGCTTTGCGATATAACGAACAAGATTACGCTCGAGCGTATGGAGTTTCCGGAACCGGTCATCTCCGTAGCGGTTGAGCCAAAGACAAAGCCGGACCAGGAAAAGATGGGCATCGCGTTGCAAAAGCTCGCGAAAGAAGACCCGTCGTTCCGCGTACATACCGACGAGGAGTCAGGGCAAACAATCATCTCCGGGATGGGCGAATTGCACCTCGACATCATCGTTGATCGTATGAAGCGTGAGTTCAAGGTTGAGGCGAACGTCGGCAAGCCGCAGGTCGCGTATCGCGAGACGATTCGCGGCACGGTAGAGCAGGAAAGCAAGTTTGTGCGGCAGTCGGGTGGCCGTGGCCAGTATGGTCATGTCTACCTGCGGATCGAGCCGTTGGAGCAGGGCGCCGGTTACGAGTTCGTGAACGAAATTGTTGGCGGCGTGGTGCCAAGAGAATATATTCCGGCCGTCGATCGTGGCGTGCAGGAGCAGCTGGAAAACGGTGTCGTCGCGGGTTACCCGCTGGTTGACTGCAAGGTCACACTGTATGACGGCTCGTACCATGACGTTGACTCCAGTGAGATGGCGTTCAAGATTGCCGGTAGCATGGGCCTCCGCGAAGGCGCGCTGAAAGCCAACCCGGTACTGCTTGAGCCGATCATGAAGGTCGAGGTTGTGACGCCGGAAGAGTACATGGGCGACGTGATGGGCGATTTGAATCGTCGTTGCGGATTGGGACCAAGCCACTCCTACGAAGCTTTCTTCATCACGACGTCCGCAACATTCTGCGGGACCTCGGCGTACTTATCGAACTCCATCGTGTACGTCGCACGACCCTGGCTCATTGAGCGCAGGTCGGTCGCGTAGCCGAACATTTCTGCCAGCGGCACCTCGGCACGGATCACCTTGCCCGCGGGCGTGTCTTCCATACCTTGCGGCAATCCGCGACGACGATTCAAATCGCCCATCACGTCGCCCATGTACTCTTCCGGCGTCACAACCTCGACCTTCATGATCGGCT
>JBCAZN010000045.1:0-10345 GCA_038533035.1 Pseudomonadota bacterium | reverse complement strand
TGATTCCCGAAGAGATGGGTGGCGATGACGCACTGGCCGATGCGGGAGATGACGGTTCAAACGACATTGCGGCATTAGCGTCAAGAATGGGCGGCTCGGACATCGGCTTTGAATCGATCGTCATGGAAGGCGAAGAAGTCAAAACCGCCCTGGCCGAGGAGAAGCGAGCTCAAGACGTTGCCGAGGCTGCCGAACTGCAAGCTATCGCCAAAGCCGCGGAGGTCGATGCAGCGCAGAAGTCGGGCGGCAGCCGCTACGGGATGATTGCCGGGGTTGTGGTGCTCGTCGTTATTCTGATTGTGCAGGTCATTCACCAGTCGCGTGAAGCGCTGGCCACGAACCCGGTATTCAACGATACGGTCGGTCCGATATATCGGGCGCTAGGCAATCCGTTGCAACCTGCCTGGGACATCACGGGCTGGCAGTTCGAAGCGACGCGCGGCAGTGCCGAAGTCGAGACCGAAGCCAACTCGACCGAAACCAGCGAGACGCTCACAGTTTACTCGCGCATTGGCAACAACTCCCAGGACGCATTGCCGTACCCACTGATACGCATCTCGCTGACGGATCGCTTTCAGGAGCCGTTAGGCAGCCATGTCCTCGAGCCGGCTGACTATCTCGGTGGCAACATGGACCCGCGTAAACTCGTCGATCCGGGTGAGTCGTTTGAAGCTGCCATCACGATTGCCTCGCCGTCAGAAGATGCAACAGGCTTCCGCCTTGACGTCTGTTACCGGCACAGCGAGCAGCAGTTGCGCTGTAAAGACGAAAACTTCAAGTAAGATAGCGACAAGCCAATAACAATAAGGGCGACTATGAACGCCTACGCGATCGGCATCCTGATCAGCCTCGCGATCTATATCCTGGTCGGCACCTATATCGGCCGGCGAATCAAGAACCTCGATGACTATGTCGTCGCAGGACGCAATGCGCCGACCCTGCTTATCGTCGGCACACTCGTTGCGAGTACCGTGAGTACGGGTTCATTTATCGGTGACACCGGCTTCGTTTACGAAGGCTATACGACGTCGCAGATTTTCGGCTTCGTGCCGATCGCCATTCTCGGATTTACATTCGGCGGTATTTTCTTCGGTCGCTACCTGAGGCGATCACGCGCATACACGCTCGCCGAGTTTTTCGGTGAACGGTTCAACAGCAGGCGCGTGCGCTACGTGGCGGCGCTGACGGTAACAGTTGGCCTTGGGGCGTACTTGCTCGCGGTAAACCAGGGTATTGCGGTTGTTATCGAAGGCGTGGCTGACGTCTCCTACACGACTGCCTTGATTGCCGCATGGCTCGGCTATACGGCGTTTACAATTTACGGTGGCTCGCGCGGCGTCATCATCACCGACACGTTGATGTTCCTGCTGTTCACGATCATCGCGTTCTTCGGGCTCAGCTACATCGTCGACGCACCGGGCGGCTGGTTCGCCACGATGCAAGGGCTCGCATCCTTCGACCCGCAACCGGAGATCATTTCCGCGGCCGGTCGCAGTGGCGGTGACTCACCCTGGGCGACCTCGCTAGACCTCTGGGTCTGGGCCATCATTCTCGGCGTGTCGTGGGGCATCGCGTACTCGATCAGCCCGTGGCAGTCGAGCCGCTACCTGATGGCTCGCGACGAGCACGTCTCGATTCGCTCGGCGTGCGTCGCCGCCTGTGTCATGGCAATAACCTGGCCCGTTGTGTATTTCTCCGGCGCAGCGGTCGCGCTGACTAACCCGGACATAATCGCCCCGGATAATCCGATCGTTTGGGCCGCGATGAACATCATGCCGGTCGTTGTGGGCGCCGTCCTGCTCGCTGGCGTCGTCGCCGCCGGTCTGTCATCGGCTTCGACGTTTCTTTCCCTCGTTGGGTTCGCAGTCTGCAACGATCTGATCGGCTACAAGTCCGGCGACCAGAAACAAATGGTGCGCATGAGCCGAATCGCAATGCTGGGCATTGGCATCGCGGTACTGCTCGTCGCGCTCAACATTCCGCCCGCCGTTTTCTGGATCACGCAGTTTGCCGGTCCGATGTTTGCTGCCTGCTGGGGCCCGATCGCTTTCATGAGTATCTGGAGCAAGCGGGTAACCGAGCCAGCAGCTTTCTGGGGCATGCTGTCGGGGCTGGTGGGCGTGCTGGTATTCAAGGCGATCGAAATCGCTGGCGTTTACGACTTTCCTGCGGTCCTTGATCCTATTCTGATGGCCACCGTGCTGAGCCTGGTTACGATCGTCAGCGTTTCGTCCCGCACCCGGGTCACCGCCGCCGAAGCCGAGTACCGCGACAAACTGCATCAGGCACCCATGGAACTCAGTGACGCCGATGCGGCGCGACGCACATTGATCTGGCCCAAAGTCATGATGGGTTTCGGTGTATTGATGACCGTGCTGATGCTGGTTTTCTACGTGCGTCCCTACCAGGTGGGCGCCGGTATCATCGAGCGCTCGTATCCGTTCGTTGCCTGGAGCGGTGAAACACTGCTCGCGCTAATGTTCGGTGGCATCATCCTGACCGGCGGCTGGATTGCCAATCGCTCGGTACGTTATTTCCTGGCAACCGGGAAGTAGCAGCTCATCCTGGGGTAAAATCCGCGTCCGATGGAGATGAAGCCCCTGAAAATAGGCCCCTACGAGCTGTCGAGCCCGTTTGTGCTCGCACCCATGGCGGGCGTGACGGATGCACCATTTCGGCGCATCTGTCGACGCTACGGCGCCGGCATGACGACGTCCGAGATGACGACGGCGGATACCAGTCTGTGGGCGACCGCCAAGTCCCGGCATCGCCTCGACCTTGATCTCGACGCTGAGCCCGTCGCTGTGCAGATCGCCGGCTCCGAGCCCGACCAGCTGGCGCATGCAGCGCGGGCCGTCGTCGAACGCGGCGCGCAGATCGTGGACATCAATATGGGTTGCCCGGCGAAGAAGGTCTGCAAGAAAGCGGCTGGCTCTGCACTGTTGCGCGACGAACAGCTCGTCGCCGACATATTGAACAGCGTTGTTGCCGCCGTGGACGTTCCGGTAACGCTCAAAATACGCACCGGGTGGGATCCCGAGAACCGCAATGCAGTTTCAATTGCAAGAATTGCCGAAGACGCCGGCATCCAGTCGCTCGCAATTCACGGCCGAACTCGCGCATGTCGCTATAAAGGTGACGCCGAATTCGACACGATTTCGGCCGTTAAAGAATCAGTCCAGATACCCGTTATTGCTAATGGCGACATAACCACTCCTGAGAAGTCGCTTGAAGTTATGCGTTTAACAAATTGTGACGGTGTCATGATCGGGCGCGGCGCGCAGGGGCGACCGTGGATCTTTCGCGAATTGGAAAAATTGCTTTGTCCAGACGCCGAAATTCCGCGACTGGATAAAAACGAATTGCGTGATATTATGCTCGGCCACTTGAGCGAACTACACCGGTTTTATGGGGACCATACCGGGGTTCGAGTGGCTCGCAAACACCTGACCTGGTATTGCAGGAACCTCGCAAACGCTGAGGAATTTCGTCACCGGGTCGTGCGAGTAGAGAGTGCTTCAGAGCAAATCAGACTGACCGAGATCTACTTCGATCGAGAGGACGGAGGCGTATTGCTGGCGGCGTGATTCCTGAAGCGGGGAGACAGGTTCCTGGATGGAACCGGAATTTTCAGGATTGAGCCGACGTGTCGAATAATAAAAACATCGATCTGATTTCGAAGAAAAGCAAAAAGCCACTTTGTCAGCATACAGAAGACGCACTCAACCAGTATTTTACGACGCTCAATGGTGACCGACCGGGGGATCTTTATGACCTGGTGATCGGCGAGGTCGAACGACCCCTCTTTAAGGCGGTCATGGATTACACCGACGGCAACCAGAGCCAGGCTGCCGGCATTCTCGGCATTAACCGCGGCACTCTGCGGAAAAAACTTCGGACTTATTCCCTTATCCAGTAATACTCCCGCCCCCAGGAGACTCCATGTTCAACGTACGACGCGCGCTGGTCAGTGTTTCTGACAAGCGTGGACTGATTCCCTTTGTGGAAGGCCTCGCCGCTCTCGGCGTGGAAGTGCTTTCGACCGGCGGCACCTGCCGCCAGCTCCGTAAAGCGGGCCTCGACGTCATCGAGGTTTCAGAAAAAACCGGCTTCCCGGAGATCATGGACGGCCGCGTCAAAACCCTGCACCCGGTCATTCATGGTGGGCTGCTCGGCCGTCGAGGAACTGACGAAGACGTCATGCAGGAACACGGCATCGAGCCGATCGACCTGCTCGTTGTAAACCTCTACCCGTTCGAGCAGACGATCGCGCGCGAAGACGCGACGATCGACGAGGCGATAGAGAACATCGACATCGGCGGCCCTGCAATGATTCGTGCCGCGTCAAAAAATCATGACGGCGTCGCGGTTATCGTCGAACCCGACGACTACGACGGCGTGCTGGATGCGTTGAAGAACGACGGACTGGCCATCGAAGACCGCCGGCGACTTGCCGCCAAGGCGTATGCACACACGGCAAGCTATGACACAGCGATAACAAAATACCTGTCGGCGTCGCTCGGCGACGACGTGCTCGGTGAACGCTTCCTGTATTCGGGAAGCCGCTCACAGCGGCTGCGCTATGGCGAGAACCCGCACCAGCAGTCGTCGTTTTACGTCGACCAGCAAGCAGTTCAAGGATCGCTGGCAGCGGCCAAGCAGCTGCAGGGCAAGGAGCTTTCCTACAACAACATCGCGGACAGCGACGCGGCACTCGAATGCGTCAAGCAATTCGAGAACCCGGCCTGTGTCATCGTGAAGCACGCGAACCCGTGCGGCGTTGCGGTGGCCGGCGACATCCTGGAGGCTTACGAAAAAGCCTTCAAGACCGACCCGACCTCGGCGTTCGGCGGCATCATCGCGTTTAATCGCCCGCTGGACGGCAAAACTGCGGCAACGATTGTTGAGAAGCAGTTCGTCGAAGTGATCATCGCACCTGAGGTTTCGGCCGAAGCGGCTGACGCGTGCGCGGCGAAGCAAAACGTTCGCGTGTTGGAGACCGGTGCCTGGGACAATGCGGCGGCGGGTGGCTTCGACTTCAAAAAAGTGTCGGGCGGCCTGCTCGTGCAGACCAGCGACCTCGGGAAGATTACCGAGGGTGATCTTAAGGTCGTAACGGAGCGTGCTCCGACGCCCGATCAAATCCAGGACATGCTGTTCGCCTGGACCGTGGTCAAATACGTGAAGTCGAACGCGATCATCTTCTGCAAAGACAGAATGACAATTGGTGTCGGCGCCGGCCAGATGAGCCGCGTCTACTCCACAAAGATTGCCGCGATCAAGGCTGCAGACGAGAACCTCGAAGTGAAAGGTTCGGTCATGGCGTCGGACGCGTTTTTCCCGTTCCGTGACGGCATCGATGCCGCCGCTGAGACCGGAATCTCGGCTATTATTCAGCCGGGCGGTTCAATGCGTGACGACGAGGTCATCCAGGCCGCAAACGAACACGGCCTTGCGATGGTCTTCACGGGCATGCGTCACTTCAGGCACTAATATGCGAGTTCTTATCATCGGCAGTGGCGGACGTGAACACGCGCTGGCGTGGAAATGCGCGCAGGACGCCGACGAAGTACTCGTCGCGCCCGGCAACGCGGGCACGGCGCGCGAAGACCGCGTGCAGAACGTTGCCGTGTCGTCCGATGACATAGAAGGACTTGCCGAACTCGCCAAGAACGAAAACATCGACCTCACAATTGTCGGTCCGGAGTCGCCGCTGGTCGTCGGCATTGTCGATCGCTTCACGGAACTTGGACTGCCCTGCTTTGGCCCGTTGGCGGCCGCAGCGCAGCTCGAGGGATCGAAGGCTTTCACGAAAGACTTCCTCGCACGCCACAAAATTCCAACGGCGGACTACCAGAACTTCACGGATCTCGACGACGCGCTGGCCTACATTCGTGGGCAAGGTGCACCGATCGTCATCAAGGCGGACGGATTGGCTGCGGGCAAAGGCGTCATTGTCGCGCACACTCTCGACGAGGCCGAACAGGCTGCCACCGACATGCTGGCCGGCAATGCCTTCGGCGATGCCGGTGCGCGCATTGTCGTCGAGGAATTCCTGGACGGCGAAGAAGCGAGCTTCATCGTAGTTACAGACGGCGAGACTATTCTGCCGCTGGCTACCTCGCAGGATCACAAGGCACGTGATGAGGGCGATGTCGGCCCCAATACGGGTGGCATGGGTGCCTACTCCCCTGCCCCGGTCGTCACACCCGACATCGAGGCGCGCATCATGAACGAAGTGATCCGCCCTACGCTTGATGGAATGCAAGCCGACGGCAATCCGTATCTCGGTTTTTTGTACGCAGGCCTCATGATCATGGCGGACGGCACGCCGAAAGTTATTGAGTTCAACTGCCGCATGGGCGACCCGGAAACGCAGCCGATCATGTCGCGACTCAAGTCGAGCCTGACCGATATATGCGCGGCGACACTCGACGGTTCGCTGGGCCAGGTTCAGGCCGAATGGGACACGCGCGCTGCACTCGGTGTTGTTATGGCGGCCGGCGGATACCCCGCGAGTTACGAGAAAGGCAAAGTTATCGGCGGCCTCGACTCGGCCGACGGTGAATCGCAAAAAGTTTTTCATGCCGGCACGACGAACAACGGCGATGACATTGTAACCAGCGGCGGACGCGTGCTGTGTGTCGTTGGACTCGGTGATTCAGTCGCGGCTGCGGCCGAACAAGCGTACGGCGCCGTCGACAAGATCGATTGGGACGACGCCTACCTGCGCCGTGATATCGGTCATCGTGCCATCGCACGCGAGCAGGGTTGAGCACGATGCTGACGACGGCCGAAGCACTGCAGGCCGTACTGGCGAATTCGCCGGAGTTTGAAGCGGAGTCGATACCGGTCAGCGAACTGACCGGCCGGGTACTCAAGCAATCTATTCTTGCCGAGCGTGACCAACCACCTTTTGATCGCGTGATGATGGACGGGATTGCGATAGCCTTCTCGGACTACGAAAACGGTCAGCGCGAATTTCCGATCCAGGCCACGCAGTCGGCCGGCGATAAAGTTTTCTCCCTCGAGCCGGGCAAATGTATTGAGATCATGACCGGTTCGCCGCGCCCGGAGAATGCCGACACGATCGTGCCGGTTGAGCGCATTACGGTCGCGAACGGAACCGCGACGCTCGAAGACGGATACGCCGCGAAAGCCGGACGGCACATCCACCCGCGGGGTTCGGATTACAGCAAAGACGACGAACTCCTGCGCCCGGGTGCTCGCATCTCGTCGCTTGATATCGCGATCATCACGTCGTGCGGGTACACCGAGGTCGACGTGGCGAAGGATCCAGTCGTTCGCATCATTTCGACGGGCAACGAACTGGTTCCAGCCGGCCAGCCAATCGAAGACCACCAGATTCGCATGTCGAACGGGCCGGCCATCGAGTCCCTCCTGCGCGACCACGGCTATCGGCGCTGCGCGCAGGATCACCTGGTGGATGAGATCGACACTTTGCGCAAAGCGCTCGCCGCGCACCTCGATGCAGCCGACGTGCTGATCCTGAGCGGAGGTGTATCAATGGGCAAAGCCGACTATGTCCCACAGGTGCTGGCGGATCTCGGCGTTAAAGTCGTGTTCCACAAAGTCAGCCAGCGGCCCGGCAAACCGATGTGGTTCGGCACAGGACCGCAGGGCCAGCGTGTGTTTGCACTGCCTGGCAACCCGGTGTCGGCACTCGTCTGCTGCCGGCAGTACGTTGTTCCATCGCTGATTCGCGCGTCGGGCATCAAGTCGACGCCGCCCGAATTCGCTGCGCTGGCGTCGAACGTTTCGTTCAAACCGGATCTGACCTGCTTCCAACCGGTCCGCCTGACGTCGAACACCGCGGGCCAGGTACTCGCTATCCCTGTGAAGACGAATACGTCGGGCGATTTCGCGTCACTGTCCGGCACCCAGGGCTACGTCGAGTTACCCAAAGAGCAGACGCACTTCGATGCCGGCACATCCGTTTTCCTGCATCGCTGGATCGCGACCTGACTATTCAGGTAATGTCTACGCATGATTACCGCAGACAAGGCACTTGAACGCCTGAAAGAGGGCAATCGCCGGTTCGTCGCCGGCGAAAGTGCACATGCAAACAGCATGCGCGGCTTCCACCCGGATCTCGCCAAGGGACAAACGCCGTTTGCGACCGTGCTTGCCTGCTCCGATTCGCGAGTACCAACCGAGTTGATTTTCGACGTCGGCTTCGGCGACCTGTTTGTCATTCGTGTCGCCGGCAATGTCGTGGCCCCGTCGCAAATCGGCAGCGTCGAGTATGCCGCCAGCGTGCTCGGCGCAAGACTTGTTGTCGTGCTTGGACACAGCAACTGTGGCGCCGTCGTTGCGACGCTGCAGGAACTGCGCAAGGAAGCCTCGGTGCGTTCCCCGAACCTGCGCTCGATCGTGGATCGCGTGCAACCAGCCGTGCGGCCTGACGATACGCTGGAAACCGCGATTACGGCCAACGTTCGACTTTCCGTGGAGCGCCTGACACACGGGTCGCAGATGCTCGAAGAGCTGCTGGACAGTGACGATCTCACGATCGTCGGCGCTGAGTATTCAATCGAAACCGGCGAAGTTACTTACCTGGAGTAAGCATGGGCAAAGTTTCCGGCCACTGTTTCTGCGGCTCGATCCAGTTCGAAGTCGAGGGTCCGGAGAAATTTGCCTGTTTCTGTTATTGCGGGAGCTGCCAGCGCGCCGCCGGTGCACCCGTCGTGCCATGGGCGACGTACGAAAAAGAATCGTTCAGCGTTTTAAAGGGTGAGGTGCACTGGCACAACTCGTCGCCGGGCGTCACGCGCGGGCAATGCAGCAATTGCGGCACATCGATATCTTATGAGACCGAAGCGCGGCCAGGCGACATCGATATAACACTCAACTCACACGACGACCCGTCCGGTCCGACGCTGCAAGCGCATATATTCACCGAGGACAAGCATCCCTGGATGACGATTGGCGACAACCTGCCTCGGTACGAGAAAAACGTTGGCGACTAAAATTGCAAAGTACGCGATTTTGACGATCAACGCGTTATTCGGGTTGCTGTTCGCGTACGTGGCCGTCGCGCCTATTCGCGGACTCTTTCTCGGAGAATCAGGTTTCCAGTTCAGATACGCGCTCGAAGCCGCACTCCTGTTTAGCGCTATCGCTTTTGCGTTTTTGTTCGGCGCGTGGGTCCTTTTCCGAACCTGGCCCAGAATGTGGCGTTTACAGGTTGTCCCCCTCATAGGGGCATTGGGCGCTGCCTGGATACTTGTATCGGGCTAGCCGTCGCCCTAAGCTGAATTCAGCATCTTGGTCCGCCGGGGTTATTCAGACATGTTTCAAAAGACTGCCACATTCTCCGCGGCGCTCGCGGTATTCTCGCTGGCCGGGGCGCACCTTTACGGGCAGGCCCTGCATGCCGCGAACCCAAACGGCATTGCGCTGCAGGCTGCGCCGGCCGGAATGGCACCACCGATGGGGCCCGCGTACCCGTTAGGATTCATGCTGGGCGGCCTCGGCACCGCCCTCTGCGTCTTCTTTGCAGCACTCTCGTTCTTTTTATCGGCCCGGTTCTTCTGGCCGCAGTACCGTTTGCTCGCAACGCAGATTCTGGTCTCATCGTTGATTGCGGGCGTCATTGTTTCCGTGGCGGTTGTGCTCGTCGATTCGAACAGCGTGACCGCGCAGATGTAAACGAATGATCCGCAACATGCTTAATTGCCCTTTTCGTGCAGTTACACTTGTGCTTAACGCAGCTACCGAACATTAGGTGGCGTAGTGACAAAACGTACAACGAGGTTTCTGATAGCAATAGCGGTTGCACCGCTAATTGCTGCGATTTTAAATTCTATAGTACTAACTGCGATCTTCGCAGTCGCTGAAGGCGGCGACCCGCGCAGCTCAGTGGCCCCACAGCTGTTTTTTATTTTTAGCTTGGCAGTATTCTACCCAGCTACGGCCGTGTTTGGCGCCCCCGTCTATATTGCGCTGGAAAAACTGGGTGCCCGGTTGATTGCAGTGTATGCTTTAGCGGGTAGTTTTCTCGGAACCGGGGCGGCGGGATGGTTGTTCTCAGGGGAAAAAATTTTTGTAGTATCAGGGGCGCTTTCCGGCGCCATAATCGCGGCCACATTTCGCATCATGCTTACATCGAAAGAAAGTAATAGAGCTACGCCTCCGAACTAGACGCTGCACGCTGTCGCCTGACTGACGTCACGCCTCTTGCAGTCGCAACAGCCGCGCCATAAGCTGGTCGCAAGTTAGCTAAACGTTAGTAGGCACTTAAACATGTCACGAATAACCACCCTCGTCGTGTCGTTCTGTGTGGCCTCTTGTGCTTCGATAGACGAGAAAAAGACGCTTGGCG
>JBCAZN010000044.1:0-10364 GCA_038533035.1 Pseudomonadota bacterium | reverse complement strand
AGGAACGCGCTGCCCCAGTTGAGCAGTGGCGATATTTCATAGAACTGCTGCGGGGTCGGTAGCGACCACAGCAGACCGACGGTACCCAGAACGACCATTGGGGCGGACCCCCAGTACACTATCGGGTTCCTGAGGCCCGCCAGGGATTGTCCGAAGCGGTCCAGCCAGTTCTCTGTTTCACTCATGGCGCTATTCTATGTGACGTAGCTCGCAGATCTGTACACCCGGGACATCAGTTTGAACATAAACGCTGATATTAAGTCCTTGTTCAGGTAATGAATGCGTAAATTACACCCGACACTACCGCAAGTAATGGAGAAGGACGATGAATACTCGATCTTCAAAAGCAATTTTTGTATTAACGCTCATGGCAGTTTTTGTGAGCGGTTGTAAAACTCTCGACGCGTATACGCGTGAAGAAAAGACCAGCTCGACGACGAAGGGCGCGCTTATTGGTGCGGCCGCGGGTGCCGTTGTTGGCCTTATCTCAGGTGACGACGCCGTGGAACGCCGTCAGCATGCCCTGATCGGTGCCGGTATTGGTGCCCTCGCGGGCGGCTCGATCGGCTACTACATGGACAAGCAGGAAGCGCAATTGCGTGCTGAACTCGAAGGCACGGGCGTCAGCGTCGTTCGCAATGGCGACAACATCACGCTGAACATGCCGGGCAACGTCACTTTTGCCACGGACAGTTCAGACCTGAGTCCGGCATTCTTCGATGTCCTCGGATCCGTCAGCAAAGTCCTCGGGG
This sequence comes from Pseudomonadota bacterium, assembly GCA_038533035.1. GTDB lineage: Bacteria > Pseudomonadota > Gammaproteobacteria > Steroidobacterales > Woeseiaceae > UBA1847. The sequence goes on along the minus strand of JBCAZN010000044.1, from coordinate 9,612 downwards.
AATACGAGCAGACTGTAGTTGAGGTTGCCGGTCATACGGACAGCACGGGCAGCGACAGTTACAACCAGGCGCTGTCAGAGCGACGTGCGCAGACTGTTTCGAACTACCTGCAGGGTCACGGTGTGATTCCGGCACGCCTGATCACGCTGGGAATGGGCGAGTCTCGTCCAGTTGCTGACAACAGCTCAGCGAGCGGACGCCAGGCGAATCGTCGCGTTGAGATTACGATGGTGCCGGTCACCACGGGATAGCAACAGCAACAAACCCGAAACACAAAGCGCGGCGGCCAGGGATGGCCGCCGCGTTTTTTTTCGCCTGCCGTATGTGGCATGCTGGGACCAGCCCCAAACAACAAGCAACAATTAGGGCAATTCGTGATGAAACCGTTTGAGAAGCGAGATACCGGTGACTGGATCGAAGTGACCGGCTTTGTGAAGCGCCTGCTGTCCGACGACGATGACGGTTCCCGGCACCAGCGCTTTATTATCGATATCGGCAATCGCAGGACCTTACTGATCGCCCATAACATCGATCTCGCAGAGCGCGTACCGTTGGGCATGGGCGACCGCGTGCAAGTACGCGGCATGTACGAGTGGAACGACTTAGGCGGGCTCGTACACTGGACGCACCACGATCCACAGGGTGTAGAAGACGGCGGCTGGGTTCGCTACCGTCGACGAACTTACGAATAACTGAAAAAAGAAAGGCCGGGATGCTTCGAAACTGCGCCTTTCAGTGAAGCGGTTTCGAAGCATCCCGGCCTTTCTTGTGTGCGATCTTTCGTTAAACCGCCATCGCGTTACGCAGCTTTTTAATCGCGTTCACTTCAACCTGGCGAATTCGTTCGGCCGATACGCCGTACTCGTCGGCCAGGTCGTGCAGCGTCAGCTTGGTCTCGCCAAGCCAGCGCGTCTCGATAATACGGCGACTGCGATCGTCGAGAATATTCAGCGCCGCGTGCATACGCTCGGACGCATCGTTATTAAAGTCGGCTGTTTCGACTTGCTTGGCCGGGTCTGCATCCGGGCTCGGCAGGTAAGCGGCCGGCGTGTAGCTGTGCTCGTCGTCGGCATCGGGGCCCGGATCGAAAACGGCATCACGCGAATGGAGGCGTTTCTCCATCTCGGTGACTTCCTTTTCGCTTACGCCAAGATCGTCAGCGACGGCTTTTGTTTCAGCGGCTGACAGCCACGCGAGCGTTTTCTTCTTCTTGCGAAGATTAAAGAAGAGTTTGCGCTGCGCCTTCGTGGTCGCAACCTTGACGATGCGCCAGTTCTTGAGCACGAACTCGTGAATCTCGGCACGGATCCAGTGCACGGCAAATGAAACGAGGCGAACCCCGTAGTCGGGATCGAAGCGTTTGACGGCCTTCATGAGGCCAACGTTACCTTCCTGGATGAGGTCGTTGAGCGGCAGGCCGTAGCCCGTGTAGCCCTTTGCGATATGCACGACAAATCGCAAATGCGCCATGACGAGATCGCGAGCTGCTTCAATGTCCTGTTCCTCGCGGAAGCGCACGGCCAACGCCTGCTCGTCCTCTTTGGACAGCACAGGAATAGCACCGACGGCCTGGATGTAGGCGTCGAGGCTGCCTACCGGGCCGGCAAGAACGAGATCTTTGTTGTATGTCGCAACAGCGGTTGTCATGGAATCCCTCCTTCTATGGAGCACTATCTTAGCACTCGGGTAGTAGGAGTGCTAACAATACCCGTAAGTTCCCGATATAAATAGGGAATATTGATATGGAATTGAGGAATTTGCGCAAAAAATGCGCAAAAACAGGCCCGGAAACGGGACTTAAGTCGCTTTATTTGGGCTCGATTCGCCGCATATGGCGGGCCGTGGTGACCCAGGAGGCAACCAGCCCAAGCAATACGCCGCCACCGATAAGGACGCCACTTGCCGCCGCATCCATGGCCGCGATCGAAATATTGCCCTGGTAGAGCCCCGCGAGCCGCGTGACCGGGTCACGCAGAAGATAGAGGCCGTACTGCACGAGCCCAAGGGCAAACAGGCTGCCGAGCAGGCCGTACCAGAACCCCGTCCACAGGAATGGCCGGCGTACGAAGGCGTTGCTGGCGCCGATCAGCTTGGTGACCTCAATCTCCTCGCGACGATTTTCGATGTCGAGGCGAATGGTGTTGCCGATGATGACAACAATCGCGACGGCAAGCAGTGCCGAGCCGATCAGAAGCGCCTGTCGCACGATGTCGAGGATCGCGTGAAACCGCTGTACCCATTCGGTATCGACCTGTACCAGCTCGGTCTCGGGCAGGTTGTCCAGTTCCTCCTGCAGCAGCACCAGCGAGGCGCTGGTGTTGCCCGGGCTGGGACGAACGACCAGTGTGTGCGGCAATGGATTTTCACCGAGTTGATCGAGCGCGCCGCCGAACCCGGATTGTTCTTTAAACAACGCGAGCGCATCGTCGGCTTTGACGAGTTCGACGGATTCGATATCGGCGCGCTGGCCGAGCAGGCGTGCGAGTCCTTCCGCTTCGGACTCAGTCATATCGCGATCGAGATAAACCGAAAAGTCGAGCGCGTTGTCCCAGCTGCCGCTGACCGTCTGGACGTTTTTGATAATGATGTTGATGGCCGCCGGCAACGCCAGCGTCACGGCGATCACGAGTACGATCATCAGGCTCGACATTGGCTGGCGAACGATGCGACCAAGCGAACCGATTGCGTTGCTCGCGTGGCGCGATATCCAGACGCTCACCGGCCCCGATGCACGAACCGGGGCGACGGCATCGGCATTGCGGGTCACTGCCACGTATCGGCCTCCTCGGCAGTGACCAGCTTGCCGTCTTCCAGATCGATGCGGCGACAGCCGAGACGGTCGATGAGATTGATGTCGTGACTGGCCACCAACAGCGTCACACCGACTTCATTGAAGCGGCGGAAGATGCGCATCACTTCCAGGGACAGGTCCGGATCGAGGTTACCGGTCGGTTCGTCAGCAATCAGCAGTTTCGGTCGCGTGACAATGGCGCGCGCGATGCCGACGCGTTGCTGTTCGCCCGCTGACAACGTCTGGGGGCTTTGTTTTTCCTTGTGCAGCAGACCGACCTGATCGAGCGCGGCACGCACCCGGCGCCCGGCCTCGCGAAGACCCAGCCCGGCGATGATCAGCGGCAACGCGACGTTATCGAAGACCGGACGGTCGTAGAGCAGCTTATGATCCTGGAACACCATGCCGATCTGGCGTCTGTAGGCAGGGATCTTGCGGCGTCTAACGCGCCGCGTGTTCTGGTTATCGACGATCACCTGGCCGCTTGTCGGTCGTTCGATCAATGCGATCAAGCGCAGCAGGGTGCTCTTGCCGGCGCCGGAATGTCCGGTGACGAAAACCATCTCTCCCTTATCAACAGAGAGACTCAGCCCGGACAAGGCTTCCTGTCCGCCCGGGAATCGTTTGGTCACGTTATCGAGATGAATCATTTACTGCTTGTGTCCCCCGGACGCCAGCAATGCGTCAACAAACTCTTCAGCGCTGAACGGCTGCATGTCATCGAGTGACTCGCCGATACCGATGAAGCGCACCGGCACTTTCAGCGATCCGCAATCGCCAGAAGAATGCCACCCTTCGCGCTGCCATCCAACTTGGTTACTGTTATGCCCGTCAGGCCCAGTGCGTCATGAAACTTCTCCGCCTGCACGAGCGCGTTCTGCCCCTGGCTGGCGTCAAGAACCAGCATGGTCTCATGGGGCGCCGTTGCATCGCGGCGACCGACAACGCGTTTCATCTTTGCTAGCTCATCCATGAGACCGGTCTGGCTTTGCAGTCGACCGGCGGTATCCGCAAGCAGCACGTCGGTATCGCGCGCGCTGGCGGCCTCCCACGCATCGAAAATAACGGCGGCCGGGTCAGCGCCGGATTGCTGCGCGACGACCGGCACGTCATTGCGCTCGCCCCAAACCTGCAGCTGCTCGACGGCGGCTGCGCGAAACGTGTCTCCTGCGGCAAGCATGACGGAGTGCCCGTCGTCCTGCAGCTTACGTGCGAGCTTGCCTATAGTTGTCGTTTTGCCGGCGCCGTTGACCCCGACCAAGAGGATGACGAACCGACCGTCCGTGTCTGCCGTCCCTGAGATCGTCAGCGGTACTTCGACAGGCTTAAGGATGTCGAGTAGTGACTGGCGCAGTCCCTCGCGGAGCGCTTCGATGTCGTTGAGCTCGTTGCGTGCCAGTCTTTTCTGCAGGTCCGCGATGATACGCTCGGTGGTCTCAACCCCGACGTCAGCCATAACGAGCAGCGACTCGAGATCCTCGAGCACGTCTGCATCGATTTCACCTCCCGGAACCAGGTTCGCGAGGTCATAGGTGAGCCAGCTGTCGCCTTTGTTGATGCGGGCGCGCAGTCGCTTGATAAAGCCCTCGCGCTTCTCGGGCTTTTCTTTCTTTCCAAACATCGCTATACGTGAGCTGCAGGTTTCAGGGGCAGTAATGGCCAGACGTCAAAAAAAATCCCAGCCAGGACGGCTGCGTATTGTAGCCGGAAACTGGCGTAGCCGCCTTTTGCAGATTGCCGATGTCCCCGGATTGCGCCCGACTTCGGAGCGTGTCCGCGAAACGCTCTTTAACTGGCTCGCGGACGACATTCACGGGGCCCGCTGCCTGGACCTCTGTGCGGGGACCGGGGCGTTGGGACTCGAGGCGCTGTCGCGTGGAGCCGGGCAATCCGTATTCGTCGAAACGTCAGCCGTCGCAGCGCAGGCACTGCAAGCCAATATTGGTTTACTCGACGCGGAGAACGCAGAAGTGATTAATGGCGACGCGTGCCGATTCCTGGAAAATTACAGTGACTTGCCATTCGACCTTGTGTTTCTCGATCCGCCGTTCGCCGAGGACATGCTCGGAGATTTGTGTAGACTACTTGGCAAGGGACAAGCGCTCGCAGACGACGCGCTGGTGTACCTCGAGATGGACAGGAAACAGGCGCCGCCGGAACTTCCCGCCGGCTGGTCGATAGAAAAAGACAAAACGGCGGGCAATGTCCGCTACCTTCTGGTGAGGGCCGTGAGGAACGAACAATGAGCGTATCGGCGATGTACCCGGGCACCTTTGACCCCATCACGCTGGGTCACGAGGACTTTGTCCGTCGTGCGGCCAAGCTCTATGACGAGGTTATCGTCGCGGTTGCCGCGAATACCGGAACGAAGAAAACGATGTTTTCGTTCGATGAGCGTGTCTCGATGGCCGAGCAGGCGCTGTCCGATATCCCGAACGTCGACGTAAAGGGCTACGAGGGGCTGACGATCGACTTTGCGCTCGAGAACGGTCTCGGCGTTATCGTTCGTGGCTTACGCGCTGTATCGGACTTCGAATACGAGTTTCAGCTCGCCAGTATGAACCGACATCTCACGGAGGATGTGGAAACGGCGTTCCTGACGCCGACCGACAAGTACACGTTTATCTCCTCTACGCTGGTCCGGGAGGTCGCGCAGCTCGGCGGTGACATTACCGAATTCGTTTCGCCGAAGGTGAAGCAAGCGCTCCTGAAAAAGGTCGGCCGTTCCTGACTACGTCTGGCAGCTCGCACAGTAATAGGTCGAGCGCTGCCCCTGCACGAATGAGCGAATTTCGCTGTCGCAATAGCGGCAGTGCTCGCCGTCGCGATCGTACACTTCGAGCTGCTGAGCAAAGTAGCCGGCTTCACCGTCGCCACCGTAGAAATCTCGCAACGTTGTGCCGCCGCCCTGAATGGCACGACCCAGCACTTCCTTGATGGCATTCGCGAGTCCTTCGTATCGCTCGCGGGATATGCGTCCGGCCGCGCGTTTTGGATTGATGCCCGCGAGGAACAATGACTCGCTGGCGTAGATGTTGCCAACGCCGACAACAATGTTCGCATTCATAATGAACTGCTTGACGCTGACGGTTCGTCCGCGAGAACGGCGCCACAGATAGTCACCGTCGAACTCGTCACCAAGCGGCTCAGGTCCAAGGTCGCGCAGCAACTTGTGCTCTAGCGGCTGCGCGCTTTCGTGCAGCGAGCCGAAGCGGCGCGGGTCGCGAAACCGCAGCGCCTTGCCGTTATCGAGCTCGATATCGACGTGATCGTGAATGCCGGCGTCCGAACCCGCATCGACGACGAACACGCTGCCGGACATGCCGAGGTGCAGGATCAAGGTTGTCGGCCCCGCTTCAATCAGCAGGTACTTGGCGCGCCGGCTGACCGACAGGATGGGCTTGCCTTCGACCGTCGCTTCCAGGTTCCGTGCAACGGGCCAGCGCAGGCGGCGCTCGCGGATCGTAACGGAACGAATCGTGGAACCGAGAATGTGTGGCTCGATGCCGCGGCGGCTGGTTTCGACTTCGGGTAACTCGGGCATCGTGCCATTGTAGACAAAGCAAACAAAAAAAAGCCCGCAGCGTGTGCGGGCTTATTTTAGCAGCGTCGCGACGCTGCTATTTGATCTTTGATTCTTTGTACAGCACGTGCTTCCGAATGGTCGGGTCGTACTTCTTCGTCTCCATCTTTTCGGGATGAAGTTTCTTGTTCTTGGTCACTGTGTAGTAGTGGCCGGTTCCGGCACTGGAGACGAGCTTGATCTTGTCACGCATGGCTATTCCTCCGGCGCTTAGACGCGTTGACCGCCGGCACGCAGGTCGGAGACGACCTTCTCGATACCGTGCTTGTCGATGATTCGAAGTCCCTTGTGCGAGACGCGCAGGCGCACGTAACGCTTCTCGGATTCGAGCCAGAATCGCTTGCTCTGCAGATTCGGCAGGAAGCGGCGACGAGTTTTATTATGTGCGTGAGAAACGTTATTGCCCGTTTGCGGCCGTTTCCCCGTCACTTGGCATACCTTGGACATGGGTAAGTCTCTGATTTTACTTGTAGTTGCCCACGGCTGATGGGCAAAGAGCGGCACTTTATACCAGTGTCAGGAGGCGATGGCAAGGGCATGCAGGGCAATGTTTTCGGGGCCTCAGAGCAAGCCGCGGCTCGCCAGAGAGGTGGCGGCACCGTCGCCAATGATGAGGTGATCGAGCAGCCGGATATCGACAAGCTCGAGCGCCGCTTTCAGGCGTCGCGTGATGCGCTCATCGGCCTGGCTCGGCTCGGCGACGCCGCTCGGATGATTGTGCGCCAGGATCAGAGCGGCGGCATTGATGGCCAACGCTTCCTTGACGACCTCGCGCGGGTAGACCGAGGTACCATCAATGGTGCCGCGAAACAGCTCATCGAAGCGCAGCACCCGGTGCCGGTTGTCCAGATACAGGCAGCAGAACAGCTCGTGGTCGAGGTGACGCATTTTGGCCTTGAGGTACGTTTCGGTGTCTGCCGGACTGCGAATGGTTTCGCCGACCGGCAGCGACTCGAGGAAATAGCGTCGGGCAAGTTCGGGAATCGCCTGGATCGCTGTCGCCCGGCAGCCGCCTACGCCCCGGCAGGACCGCAACGCCTCTACGTCGGCGCGCAGCAGTACTCGCAGGCTGCCGAAGCGCTGCATGAGGCGCACGGCGGTTTCGTTTGCTGCGGCGCCGCCGGTGCCGATGACGGCTGCCAGCAACTCAACGTCACTACGTTCCTTGTATTCGACGCTTTTCACCGCCACATAGTGAGATTCCGGTTATCTGTAAACAACCAGACTATCTGGGATACATGGCCGGATTCCCTTAGTATCTGGACAGCTATGAATATCGTGCTTGGCATAACTGGCGGCATTGCCGCGTACAAGGCACCGGACCTCGTCCGGCGGCTGCGCGAGCGTGGTGCGGACGTGCAAATCGTCATGACGGCATCGGCGGCGGAGTTTGTGACCGAAACCGCGTTGCAGGCTGTGTCCGGTCGTCCGTTGCGCTCCAACCTGTGGGACAAGGATGCTGAGGCTGCGATGAGTCATATCGAGCTGGCCCGTTGGGCGGATGTCGTACTCGTGGCGCCGGCGACCGCCGAGGTCATGGCGCGCATCGTGAGCGGTGCCGCTCCCGACTTGCTCACCACAATTTGTCTTGCGACGGAGGCGCCGCTCGCGCTTGCACCAGCAATGAACCGCGTCATGTGGAGCAATCCGGCAACCCAGGCGAACCGGGAAGTGCTTGAGGAGCGTGGTATCCACATCCTGGGACCGGACGTTGGTTCACAGGCCTGTGGCGAGATGGGCGCGGGTCGCATGCTCGATCCGGATACGATCGCGGCAACCGTTTTTGCATTGTCGCGCGGCAAGGGCGATGGCCGGCTCGAAGGCAAGAAGGTTGTGGTCACGGCCGGACCGACCCGGGAGCCGATTGACCCGGTGCGCTATATCACCAATCGCAGCTCCGGAAAGATGGGCTATGCAATTGCGCGCGCGGCGGCGGCCGAGGGTGCCGAGGTCACGATCATCAGCGGGCCGGTTAGCATTGCCGCGCCGGCGGGCGTGGACATCGTGCAGATTGAAACCGCGCAACAAATGTATGAGCAGACCCATGCGGTTGTCGATGGCGCCGACATCTTTATTGCAGCCGCCGCTGTCGCAGACTATCGGCCGGCCACATCACTCGAAAAGAAAATAAAGAAAAACGACGAGGCGATGAGTATTGACCTCGTGCGTTGTCCGGACGTGCTTGCGTCGGTAGCCGCGCTCGAGATTGCGCCGTTTACCGTTGGATTCGCAGCGGAGACCGACAATGTCATCGAATACGCGCGTGGCAAGCTGGAGAAAAAGAAGCTCGACATGATCGTTGCGAACCGGGTCGGCAGCGATTGCGGATTCGATCGTGACGAGAATGCTGCCACCGTGCTTTGGTCGGGCGGCGATCGGGTGTTTCCGGAGACGTCGAAGGCGCAACTCGCTAGCGGCATTATCGAACTCGTTGCCGAACGCTTCCACTCCGTGCGTGGCACGGGTACACAGCCCCGGCTGACAGTCATCTCACAAAGCGAATAGGAAGCGACCACTTGCGATCCATTGAATTGAAAATACTCGACCCTCGGGTCGGGGACTCCATCCCGTTGCCGCACTACGCAACCGACGGGTCTGCGGGCCTTGATATGCGTGCGTGTATTGACGAGCCACTGACGGTTGCGCCCGGTGAAACAACGCTGGTCCCGACGGGTCTTGCAATTCATGTAGCCGACCCTGGCCTTGCCGCGGTATTGCTGCCGCGCTCAGGCCTCGGCCATAAGCACGGGTTGGTGCTTGGCAACCTGACCGGGCTGATCGACTCGGATTACCAGGGCCAGGTTTTCATCTCGTGCTGGAATCGCGGCTCGAAAGCCTACGAAGTTCAACCCGGCGAACGCATTGCACAAATGGTGTTCGTGCCCGTCGAGCAGGTCGAGTTCAGTGTGGTGGAAGAATTTGCTGCCAGCCAGCGGGGCGCGGGCGGGTTTGGTCACTCGGGAACGAGCTAGTCCCTAGTCCTCAATTCCCTTGAGTCTCTTGAAGCGTGAGATGTCACCGTCGAAGCGCTCCATGATTTCCCTTTCGTCATTCTGGAACTTTTCGAGGTTCGTCTGGTGACGCTCAATGGTGTCACGCGTTTTCTTGAGGTCCGCGGCGAGTTCGTCGTTGATCATCGGTGCATCAGGGTCGTCACTGTAAGGTGAAAAGCTTGACGCTTCGATGCGCAGGTCGTCGAGGCGTTTTTCAAGGCCGCGCAGGTACATCTCGGTGACTT
>JBCAZN010000043.1:0-10504 GCA_038533035.1 Pseudomonadota bacterium | reverse complement strand
GTTTTTCTACGCGTTTATGCATTTTTTGACCTGGTTTGTGCTCGACCAGGAAATGTTGCTGTCCGCAATCCTAGAAGACCTGATCGAGCGTCCCTTCATCACGGTAGGTTTTGTCGCCGTGGTCATGCTTACCGCGCTCGCCGCAACGTCTACGGCTGGCATGCGCCGACGCATGGGGCGACGCTGGCAATCACTGCACAACCTTGTCTACGTCATCGGCATACTCGGCGTCTGGCACTACTGGTGGCAGGTCAAAAAAGACGTTACCGAGCCGCTGATCTACGCCGCCGTTCTCGCGGTACTGCTCGGCGCGAGAATCTGGTGGAGCCTGCGCCACCGGCGCACCGCCCGATCGCCCGCGTAACCCCGACCCTCACGTTTTGAGCAGAACCGCGGTGCCTGCTAAGGTGCCCTCATCGCTGCGCGTCCTGCGCAACAAAAAGAATAGTGGGGATCAAAATGAAAGCGCGTAATTTGTTGATATTCCTGTTTTTCCTGATTTCACCAGCCGCGATTGCCGACGACCCGCCAGAACCCGGATTTAACGAGGCAACCTTCAAGGGGTTGGAACTTCGCAGCATCGGCCCGGCGTTCATGTCCGGTCGCATTGCCGACATTGTTATTGACCAAAGCAACCCGAGTACCTGGTACGTCGCGGTCGGTAGCGGCAATATTTTCAAGACCATCAATGCAGGCACAACGTGGACGCCGATCTTTGACGACGAAGGTTCTTACTCGATTGGTTGCATCACGATCGACCCGAATGACCCAAACACACTTTGGGTCGGCACCGGCGAGAACGTGTCTGGTCGCCATGTGGGTTACGGCGATGGCGTCTACCGCAGCCGCGACGGCGGCACGACCTGGGAGAAGATGGGGCTCGACGACTCGGAACACATCGGCATGATTCGTGTCGACCCGCGCGACTCGAACACACTCTTTGTGGCAGCGCAGGGTCCACTGTGGTCCGGCGGCGGCGACCGCGGACTGTACAAATCGACTGACGGTGGCGAGAACTGGCGAAAGGTACTGGGTGACGGCGTTGGCAACGACGAAGACGACGACCAGTACACCGGCGTGAACGAAGTCCACATGGATCCGCGTAACCCGGATGTCATGTACGCCGTCACCTGGCAGCGCCTGCGAAACGTTGCTGTGGTACTGGACGGCGGACCGGGAACCGGTATTCACAAGTCTGTCGACGGCGGCGAAACCTGGCGAGAACTGACCAATGGTTTGCCGGAAGAAATGATGGGCAAGACCGGCTTCGCGATCAGCCCGCAGAATCCCGACGTACTGTACGCCACCATTGAACTCGACAATCGCACCGGTGGTTTCTGGCGGTCTGACGACGGCGGAGAGAACTGGGAAAAGAAAAATGACTACCTGTCCAGTGCAACCGGTCCGCATTACTACCAGGAACTGTTTGCGAATCCGCATCGCGAAGGTCACGTGTACCAGATGGATTCGCAACTGCACGAAACCCGCGACGGCGGCGACACATTCAAGCCACTTGTCCACGACACCAAGCATGTCGATCACCACGCGCTCGCATTTCGTGATGATGACGAAGACTACTTGCTGATCGGCACGGATGGCGGCGTCTACGAAAGTCACGATGAGGGCGCCACGTGGCGCTTCATCAGCAACCTTCCGATTACGCAGTTCTACAAGGTTGCCGTTGACTACGATGAACCGTTCTACAACCTGTACGGCGGTACGCAGGACAACAACACCCAGGGCGGCCCGTCGCGCACGATGAACGTCAGCGGTATTCAGAACAGCGACTGGTTTGTCGCGATGTTCGGCGATGGCCACCAGCCGGCGGTTGATCCGAACAATCCGGATATCGTTTACGCACAGTGGCAACAGGGCAACCTGACGCGCTACGACCGTCGTACCGGCGAGCAGATCTACATTCGGCCGCAGGCGCGCGAAGGCGAGAAACCGGATCGTTACAACTGGGACGCGCCGATCCTGATCAGCTCGCATGACTCGAAGACACTGTTCTTCGGCACTCAGCGCGTCTGGCGCAGCGACGATTACGGCGACACATGGCGGCCGATCAGTGGTGACCTGACGCGCAACGAAAAACGCACGCATTTACCCGTTATGGGCCGCACCTGGAGCTACGATTCGCCCTGGGATCTGTACGCGATGTCGATGTACAACACGATCGCGAACCTGTCGCAGTCGCCGATTGACGAAAACCTGATTTACGTCGGCACCGACGATGGCCTTATCCAGATCACCGAGGACGGCGGCGCAAACTGGCGCAGGATCGACAGGCTGCCCGGCGTTGGTCCGCGCTTTTTTGTCAATGACATTAAAGCCGACCTGCACGACCCCGACGTCGTCTACGTTGTTGTCGATGACCACAAGAACGGCGATTTCGCCCCTTACATCTTTAAAAGTGAAAACCGCGGTCGCAGCTGGACGAGCATCGCGTCAAGCCTGCCCGAACGCCATATTCTCTGGCGCGTTGTGCAGGATGACGTGAATTCAGAGCTCCTGTTCCTCGGCACCGAGTTCGGTGTGTTCTTCACCGTCGATGGCGGCGCCGCCTGGACCAAGCTCAAAGGCGGCGTACCCAACATTCCGTTCCGCGATCTCGCCATTCAGAAACGCGAGACCGATCTCGTCGGTGCAACCTTCGGTCGCAGTTTTTATATTCTCGATGACTACTCGCCGCTGCGCTCGGTCACCGCATCGATGCTCGAGAACGACAATGTGCTGTTTCCGGTCCGTGAGGCTGACTGGTACCTGCCAAACGATGTGTTGGGGTGCGGTGAGGCCAGCTGCAAGGCATCGCAGGGCGATTCGTACTTCGTGGCGGATAACCCGCCGTTCGGTGCTACCTTCACTTACTACCTGGCCGAAGGCTACAAAACATCGAAAGATGCGCGCCGCGAAGCCGAGAAAAAACTCGAAGCAGAAAACGAAGACGTCGCGCCGTCATCCTGGGACACGATCATCAGCGAGAGCCGGGAGGCTGAACCGGCCATTGTGTTCACGGTCAGAGATCGCAATGGCGCCATCGTGCGGCACGTCGAAGCACCGGCCAGCGCCGGCTTTCATCGCGTCGCCTGGGATCTGCGCTACCCGGCGCTGCAGCCCTGGGCAGCACCGTCCGGCGACGAGGACGACACTGACGATACCGGCGGCGTTATGGTTGCGCCGGGCACGTTTACGGTATCGATGGCAGTGCGGCAGAACGGTGTTACGACGGACCTCGACCAGTCGCAGACGTTTGCAGTGGTGTCTATCCGCAACGAGCCGGTGTTTCCTGGCAGTACGCAGCAGCAGCGCGTTATTTTTGATTCGCAAACCGGTGAGCTGAGCCGTGCAGCGGCGGGCACGATGATTGCGATTGATGCGGTGATCTCGGAGCTGGATGCCGTCAAGGCGACGCTGCAACGATCTGAAACTGACGGGGCATTGTACGAAGTCGCGCACGCACTGCAGCAACGCATTCGTGAACAGCGCGACAGGCTGACTCCGAACCAGAAACGTGCGTTCTACAACGACCTGGATGAAATGACGGTTTCCGATCGGCTATCGCACGCCCAGTTCTTTCCAACCAGTCTGCATGGCCCGACCCCGGCACAGCAGGAGTCGTTGCGCATAGCGCGCAAGGTCTACGACGAGGTTGTCGCAGAGCTGACTGTGCTGGTCGACGAAGCTTACGCCGGACTCAAGGACGCGCTGGATACTGCACGTGTCCCGTACACGCCGGGTCGCAGCATCCAGCCCTGAGCGAAACGTTAGCGCAGGCGCCTAGCGCGCCTGCGCTTCCTGCGCCGCGCGCTGCGCCATGAGCTTCTTGCGATAGCGCGCCTGCACAACGTCCGTCAGCACGAGGACGACAATCACGAAGTAGAACGTGGTCTTCGTCATTGGCTCGATTGCGCTGCCGAACAGTTTCAGGTGTGCAAGGTGACCACCCTCGCTCAGTAGCATGATGCCAACGATGAGCAGAATGAAGAGCCCGAGGACTTCGTACATGCGGTTCTTTTCCAGAAAATCCGCCACGCCGTCGGCCAGCCACAGCATCAGCAATGCACCGGTGACAATGGATGTGGCCATTACCCAGAACACGTCGGTTAACGCGATCGCCGACAGGATACTGTCAAACGAAAAGATCAGGTTCATGAGGACGATCCAGAAGATCAGGTCCGCGACTGAGCGCGGTTTGCGATCCTCCTCGCCGAGGTGCTGAATCTGCATCATGTGCCAGATCTCGCGCGTCGCGGTCCACATGATAAATACGCCACCGAATAAGACGATGATCGCGTGGAAAGTGAACACGCCCTCGACCACGCCACTCCAGTTCATGGAAAACCACGGTGCCTGGAACATCTCGATGACGTTGACGAGTAAAAACAACAGGCCGATACGCAGGATCATCGCCAGCGCAATGCCGAGCTTGCGAACCATGGCCTGCTTGTCGGCCGGCGCCCGCTGGGACTGCAGCGAGATATAGAGCAGGTTGTCGAAGCCGAGCACTGCCTGCAGCAGAATCAGCATTAGCAAGGTGATGATGTTTTCGATTGACAAGAATTCCATGGGTTTCGGTCCTAACAGGGGATTGCATCAGTTGGCCGCCAATTCTAGGCAAAAACAACCCGTCCCGCTCAATACCCCCCAAAATTGCTTGACTCGCCCCGCGAGAAGTTCAAACTGACTATGTCGCTTTATTGTCGCAATTGCGCAACGCGGCGAACGCAGGGATGTGTCCGATTTTTTGTTGGGCGGCGAAGGACGCCGCAGAAAGTAGAAATGCTAGCAAACACAGCAACTTATGTAAGTGGAGGTTAAAAGATGCACGCAAAATTCAACGTCAGGGCCGGTGGCCTGCTGACGGCCATCGCAACATTGGCTGTTGCAATTCCGCAACAATCATTTGCGCAAGACGAGATCGAAGAGATCATCACCACGGGCACGCGATCCAAAGCGCGCTCCGTCGAGGACTCGCCGGCACCGGTTGATGTCCTGTCCGCTGAGTACTTTTCGAATCAGGGCGGCACCGACCTTTCCAATCTCGTTCGCAACGTCGTACCGTCGTACAACGTCAACACACAGCCCATCAGTGACGCCGCGACGATCGTTCGCCCGGCCAACCTGCGTGGCCTCGCACCGGATCACACGCTGGTGCTTATCAATGGCAAGCGCCGACATCGCGCTGCGGTCATATACTGGCTCGGCAACGGCGTTGCTGACGGCGCACAGGGTCCCGATATTTCGACGATCCCGTCAATCGCTTTGAAGCAGGTTGAAGTCCTGCGTGATGGCGCCGCTGCCCAGTACGGTTCTGACGCCATCGCAGGTGTCATGAACTTCATCCTGCGTGACGATGCCGAAGGCGCGACGCTGGAAGCCAAGTACGGCGAATACAGTGAAGGCGACGGCCAGACCTACAGCATTTCAGGCAATATTGGCCTGCCGCTGACGGACTCCGGTTTCGCCAACTTCAGCTTCGAGTACGGTGAGTCAGACGCTACCGATCGATCGGTACAGCGCGACGACGCAGCAGCATTGATTGCGGCCGGTAACACGGCAGTCGCCAATCCGGCGCAGATCTGGGGCTCGCCCGAAATTACCAACGAACTGAAACTGTTCGGTAATGTTGGACTCGACCTCGACAACGGTACGCAAGCCTACATGCACGGCAACTTCGCACAGAAGCATGTCGACGGTGGCTTCTACTTCCGTAATCCGAATACGCGTGGTGCGGTATTCAGTGGTGACGGTGGCGCAACGCTGCTTATCGGCGACGTGCTCGATGCAGTCGATGGCGTACTCGACGGCTCAGCCGGCTGCCCGGTGGTGCCGATCGTTAACGACGTACCTGACGCAACTGCATTGGGTCAGGTGTTCGCCGACCCCAACTGCTTCTCGTTCCAGGAAATGTTCCCCGGCGGCTTTACACCGCGCTTCGGTGGCGATGTTACTGACGCGTCAATCGTAGCGGGTGTTCGTGGTGAAATGGACAACGGCCTGCGCTGGGACGTCAGTGCCGGTGCCGGTATGAACGACGTTGACTTCTTCATCCGCAACACCGTCAACGCTTCGCTCGGACCTGCAACGCCGACGGCATTCGATCCGGGTGACTACACCCAGGTCGAGCAGATGATCAACGTCGACTTTGGCTACTCACCGACCGACAACACCAACCTCGCGTTCGGTGCTGAATGGCGTAATGAGCAGTTCGAAATCACGGTTGGCCAGGAAGAGTCGTTCACGATTGGACCGCTTGCTGATCAAGGCTTCAGTGCGGCTTCGAACGGTTTCCCGGGCTTCAGCAACATTGCTGGCGGCGTGTTCGATCGTAAGAACATTTCGCTCTACGTTGATGGCGAGTGGGAACCCACAGACCAGCTGTTGCTTGGCGCTGCCCTGCGTTACGAAGACTTCGATGACTTCGGCACGACAACCAACTACAAGATCGCTGCGAACTTCCGCGTAACCGACACGTTCGGCCTGCGCGGTACCGTGAGCACGGGCTTCAAGGCACCGACTCCGGGTCAGTCAAACGCGTTTAACGTCTCGACAGAGTTCGACCTGGTCCTCCAGGACCTCGTGAACAACGGCACCGTGCCGTCAACGTCCGGACCGGCCCTGCTGCGCGGCGGCCGCCCGCTCGAGCCTGAAGAGTCCACGAACTTCACGTTCGGTACGTTCTTCAACGTCGGCGCGCTGGACGTCACGATCGACTACTTCCAGATCGAAGTGGACGACCGTATCAGCCTGACGCAGGACTTTGCCCTCACACCGGCCGAGGTCGATCAGCTGATCGCCGAAGGCATCACGAGCGCGGGCAACCTGGCGAACTTCCGTTTCTTCGCAAACGACTTTGACACGGAAACGAAGGGCTTCGATATCGTCGCCACGTATCCGGTTGAGTGGTCAGCGGGCGACACGGTATTCAGCCTGGCGTTCAACAAGACCGATACCGAGGTTGCAAACCCGGGTACCAACATCGGTGCTACGCGTATTCGTGAATACGAAGAAGGCCTGCCCGAGACGCGCTACAACGTGTCTGCCAATCACAACATGGGTGACTGGCGCTTCCTGATTCGTGCCAGCTACTACGACGATTGGTACGACTCGGAAGACGGCAACGTTTACGACGGCAAGACGCTGGTCGACCTTGAAGGCGCCTACCGCTTCAACGAGCGCTTCTCCGTGGTCGTTGGACTGCAGAACGCCTTCGATACGCAACCGGATCAGAACCCGGGCGCAGCAGGTGGTGTAGGCAACCTCTACAGCCAGTTCAGCCCGTTCGGATTCAACGGCGCGTACTGGTACGTTCGGGGCACCTACAACATGGATCTGTAGGCACTCCCGATCCTGGCAGTTTCAGGAGCAAAGCCCCGCTCGCAAGAGCGGGGCTTTTTTTATTGCACCGCTGACGGCAGGTTGCGTACTCTGCCCTGACTATTACGACGACCGGAACGACTCGATGCTCGACAAATTTGCACGCTATCCGCTGACGTTTGGCCCTACCCCCATTGAAAAGCTGGAGCGCCTGTCCCGACACCTCGGCGGCGAGGTTGAGTTGTACGCCAAGCGTGAGGACTGCAATTCGGGACTGGCCTTTGGCGGTAACAAGATTCGCAAACTCGAATACATCGTGCCGGACGCGATCGCCGCCGGCGCTGACACGCTGGTCACGATTGGCGGCGTGCAATCCAACCACACGCGGCAGGTCGCAGCGGTGGCCGCGAAAATCGGCATGAAGTGCCGGCTCGTGCAGGAGAGCTGGGTGCCGTTCCAGGATGCCGTCTACGACCGCGTCGGCAATATCCTGATGTCACGCGTTATGGGCGCCGAAATCGAGCTCGTCGACGAGGGCTTTGATATCGGCATTCGCGAAAGCTGGGAACGCGCGTTGCAGGACGTCAAGGATAAAGGCGGCATACCGTATGCGATTCCGGCGGGTGCCTCGGTGCACAAATATGGCGGACTCGGGTTTGTAGGATTCGCAGAAGAAGTGCGTCAACATGAAGCCGAACTTGGCTTCACGTTTGACTACATCGTCGTCTGCACGGTGACGGGATCAACGCACGCTGGCATGGCCGTCGGTTTTGCAAAAGATGGCCGTGCAGATCGGGTAATCGGTATAGATGCCTCCTGCACGCCGCAACAAACCAGGGCCCAGGTACTGGAGATTGCACAAAACACGGCGTCACTGGTCGAGCTTGGGCGTGACATCAAGCCCGACGACATCGTGTTGCTGGAGGACTATGCCCACCCCGTTTACGGGGTGCCGTCAGAGGAAACCAACGAAGCGATTCGACTGTGCGCGCGGCTGGAAGGCATGATGACCGACCCGGTTTACGAAGGAAAATCGATGCAGGGCATGATCGATCTCGTACAGAAGGGTTACTTCCCCGCCGGGGCAAAAGTGCTATACGCGCATCTGGGCGGCGTCCCGGCGATTAACGGCTACAGCTACGTGTATCGCAACGGCTGACTACTCACCGCCTTGAAAAGCGAGCACGACCGGCACCCGCGCGGCGCGCCAGGCTGGAAAAATACCGCCGACGAGACCGATCACCAGCGCCATCACGATGCCGTTCTGAAACAATTCCGGCGTGAGTTCAAAGGTGAAGACAATCTGCGTGAAACTCGCGCCGAGTGTCGACGCACTGAAACCGTCGAAGAACAGCCAGGCAACCATCGCGCCAACGACACCGCCGATGATCGACAGCACTACGGACTCCGCCAGCGTACCCGCAAACGCCGACAGGTTACTAAAGCCGATCGCCCGCAACGTTGCGATCTCGCGAGACCGCGACGCGACTGAGGTGTACATCGTATTCAGTGCGCCAGCCAACGCGCCGAGCCCCATGATTGCGCTGAGCGTCCAGCCGAATACCGCGATGCCATTGAGCGCGCGGCCCTGTGCCGCAAAAAAGTCGGCCTCTGTCTCGACATCCAGCGACAACTGCGGATCCGCCTCGACAAATGCCTGGATCGGCTCGACATTGCCGGGCTCCTGCAGCCGCAATCGCACCGTCTGGAAGGACGAACCGCGTTGAAACTGGCTTTGTACCGTCGGCGCATCCGCCCACAGCTCACTCTCGAACGCCGAGCCGCCCGTGGAAAACACGCCAACCACTGTCCAGGTTGACTTGCCGAATCGAATTTCACGACCGACCTCAAAGCCTGAAAACTCGCGCATGACGCCGGCACCGACCGTAATTTCATTGCGTCCCGGTTCGAACATGCGCCCTTCGACGATCTCTATCTGCTCGCGTAACGCAAAGCCGTTCGGCGAAATGCCACGCATTGGAATGTTGGCTTCCGTCTGAGTGCTACGCTTGATGCCGTCGACGATGACGTACAGCTCCGCCGAATAAATAGGATCGCCGTTCTCGTCGACAGCGATTCCCGGCGCGGTGGAAATCAGGTTGACCGAATTGCGCCCAAGCACGCTGTTGAGCTCCGACTGTGAGCCGGTACGTGTGACGATCGCGATGTTTTCCGTCCCCGTGCCCGCCAGTGTCTGCTCGAAGCCCTTGGCCATGGCGAGAAAAGCGAGCAGAACCGCGACGACAACACTGACCGCAAACACCGCCGCCAGCGACATCCACAGTCGACGCGGCAAACTCGCTATGTTCATAACGACGACAGTCCGAATCTGTGACCACATCCCTCGCATGCGCGTCTCCTAGCTGCGGCTCAATGCCGTGATGATGTTGAGGCGAAGTGCACTCATCGCCGGCGTGATTCCGGTCACCAGACCCAGACCTATCATGAACAACAGTGCCTTTGTCCAGACGGCGTTACCCAGGATCAATACGGGCAACTGAATTGGCGCCTGGTTGATCAGATGCACCAGGCCACCTGCCGCCAGCACGCCTAAACTGCCGCCCACCAGTGCCAGCAGCATCGATTCTGCCAACACCATGCGGAAGATTCGCCCGGACGTAAAACCCAGGGTTTTCATGACCCCGATTTCGGCCGTGCGTTCGCGGATTGCCAGCACCATTGAGTTGCCGACAATCACGAGGATGACAAAGAACGCCGCGAGTACGACGGAGTTGAGAATCAGGCTGAGATTGCCGATCTGTTCGATAAAGGCCTTGTTGAAGGCTTTTTCCGGCACGGTTTCCGTTTCGGCCGGCGAATTCGCGAACTGATCGTCGATCGCCTTTATAACGGCCTCGTTACGTTGCGGATCGCTGGTGCGGACGCCCATGAAGCCAATAAAGTCGCCGCCGAACGACTGCGTTTCATTGAAGTATTCGTAGTGGAAATAAACGCTATTGGTATCGCTTTGCGGATCGGTGCCTTCGTAAATGGCAACCACGTCAAAGTCCCAGTCTCTGCGGCCATCACGCTGCGAAAAAATATTGGAATTTACGGGCAGGCGCTGACCGGCTTCCCAGCCCAATGTCTGCGCGATCGACTTGCCGGCGATCAGACCCTGCCGATTACCAAGCCAGGCTTCCCGCTCCGCGTCACTGATAACGATCTCGTCGTAAACGTCGAGAAA
>JBCAZN010000042.1:0-10628 GCA_038533035.1 Pseudomonadota bacterium | reverse complement strand
CGTACCTGGACGGCCAGCAGGCCGAAGTAATGGCGATCGGCCAGTTCGGCGACGACCCGCGGCACTCGGCGCTGCGCGACATCGTCAGTAAACAGCGCGGTGAACTGGATCGACGCTGGCGCCGCAACATCATCCTCAACAAGTGGCTCGACTACCTGTCCGAGCAGGGGCACCTCATCCTCGATCGCTAGCAACGCGAGGTGCGTTGCAAAACTGTCGATTCAATCAGCGTTTCCCAATTGATCAATTGTCATGATTGGCGTATCGGCGCATTGGTCGCGCCCTTTGATTATGTAAAAAACACCATGTCATCGAGTATTACATCGTTGTTCAAGTCCGAGCCTGAAGAGGTGCAGGACAAAGACAAGCTGCATGAGCTTTACTGGAACCGGGCGGAACTCAAAAAGGAGTTCGCCGCACTTCGAAACGAGAAGTACGCGTTGCAGGATCGCATCAACGAGCAGAAGGGTGCGACGGCACGTGTCGAACAAAAGTTGCAGCACATTGAGAGCCTGTTACTCGATCGTGAGTGGGTCTACAACGTTGCCGTGTTCTACCAGCTAAAGAGATTGAATGCTCACTGCCACGCGAAACTGGGGCGGTTTGCAGAGCAACTCAAGCAGCAGCGCGAAGCGCGAGTGCAAAACAAGGTGATGGACACCTGGAACCAGCAGCGCAATGCACAAGCCTCGGCGATCGAGAAAAAGATCGGTGAAGTTCGCCTGCAGACACAGCTGCTCGAGGACCAATTACAATCCGAACGCCACAGGTTGCTGACAATGAACGGCTTCGTGCGGTTGTTCCGCGGCCGTTCGGCGGCCGCGCGCATTGAAGAAATCGCTGCAGGCATTGAGTCGGGGCAGGCGGCCGAACAAGAGTTGCTTGGTGAGCTCGAGCAAAACCAGAATCGAACGCCGCCGGATCATGCCGGACTCGACATTGCTACCAAGCGTTCAATTAACTTCATGATCCTGTCTTTCCTGCAACAGCTATACCTGTTTTTTGCAGACGACAACCTCGCCGAACTTGCTCGCGAGGCCAGCGAGAAAAGCGTCGGTGCTGTCAATTACGGTAGCAAATACGATTGTGACGAGATCCTGGAGCGCCTCGACAAGCGTTGGGCAGCACTCGAAAAGGTTGTTGACTCCGCCGAAATCCTGAAGAAGCGGGCCCAGTTACTTGCGAACAACGCGGAATTTCGCGACGCAGATGATGCGGTGCCGGTTGCCGTGTCTCTCGCAACGGTTTATGCGATTGACGACAATGGCGTGATTCGTGAAAAAGACGTCAACGTGCTGCGCGACAACTACTTCGGTGTCGCACAGGTGCTCAGCAGGTAGGTAGCCAGGGACGGCGACTAGATGTCGCGTCGATACATCTGGCGCTTGTAGCGCTCAAGCTTTTCCTGGGTCACTCCAGGCAGCTGGGTATTCATGACGCGCGGTGGTTGCTCATCGATCTCGGCATCATCAGTTTCCACTTCAACCTTGATGTCATCCGCCGCAGTCTCGATGAGCTCGTCGCGAAACGCGTTACGAATAGCCTGACGCGCGCGCGGCTCGAGAACCGGCGTATTGAGAACGATTTTGGTTTTCACGATCGTGTCGTCTTTCTCGATCGACTTTACCGACAGGTCATGACTGATGACCTCGGTGGTCAGCGATTCAATCGGGACATCAAGGGTCGGGCTGTCCGATTCGCTGCAGAGAATGTGGTGTGGTGTGGCGGCAAACACGGGGGTTGCGAGCAGGCAGCCGAGCAGCAGCAGGGTGGCGCGCGATGCGCTTCCCGGTGGTTTCGCTGGCCCGAATTCCAGTTCTGCCATAACCCCTTCCTGTTATCGCTCGTGCCTTCGCCGAGCAGACGCGGTGTTATAGTCGAGTATAACACCTCATCTTTGCGTCGCAACCCCTGTTGTCAGGGCGCTGCCCGGGCCGTATGCGCGGGCATTGTGTCCACTTCGCGCAGTTTCGCGAGGTCGGAGGCGATCTTTGCCGCCTGGTCAAGTTGGATGTCGGGCTGGTCGTCCTCGTCAATATCATCGAGGCTTGCAACCGGCTCCAGGCCGAGCGCGGCGCGGCGCGCATTCTCGGTGGCCAACGCCTTGGCGAGTTCCTCCTCGCGCTGGGCTCGTCGCTTGTTGATATTCAATGAAACCGTCGTCTGCTCACGGGCGTCTTCCAGTGCCCGGATGCGCTCCACCTGGTACAGGTAATTTGGATCGTCTTTGCTGCGCTCAACATAACTCGCGGTTAGTGACTCAATGGTCGCGTCGAGCGGCAGGCCGGCCTTGAATCGGGTGGTATCCACTTCGTCCCAGGGCAGGGCGTTCTTGCGCGCGCTTTCGCCGACGAGATCCTCATCGATAGCGGACGGCAGTGCGATATCCGGATGGACGCCACGATGCTGTGTGCTGGCACCGGTTACGCGATAGTACTTGCCGATCGTTAACGTCAGCTGGCCGAGACCCTTGTCGTCCTCGGTGCGGAAATACTGGTCCAATGCAAACAGGTTTTGCACTGTTCCTTTGCCGAACGTTTGCTGGCCGACGATCACGCCGCGCTCGTAATCCTGGATCGCGCCGGCAAAAATCTCTGACGCCGATGCGCTGAAGCGGTCCACGAGTACTGCCAGCGGTCCGTTGTAGGCAACCCGCGATCGCGGATCCGGATCCACCAGCCGCTGCGGCGGATTGCGACGTACGTCGATATCATTACGCAGCTGCACGATCGGGCCATTATCGATAAACAGGCCTGACAGTGCGGTTGCTTCGGTCAGGTGTCCGCCGCCGTTGCCGCGCAGGTCAACCACGAGGCCGTCGATACCTTCAGCTTCGAGTTCGCCGATCAGCCGTTTCACGTCTTTCGTTACGCTCGTGAAATTCATGTCGCCGCTGGTCAATGCACGGTAGTCGCGATAGAAGCTCGGAATCTCGATAACACCGATAGACCATTCGCGGCCTTCACCGGGGACGGTAATAATTTCAGACTTGGCCGCCTGCTCTTCGAGTTTTACCGGTCCGCGAGTCAGGCTCACAACCTCGCGCGGGCTGCCAGGTGCCGCGTTGGCGGGAATGATTTGCAGTTTGACGACCGTGCCTTCTTCGCCGCGGATCAAGTCAACGACGTCGTCAAGGCGCCAGCCAAGGACTTCGGTAAATTCGCCTTCAGCGCCTTGTGCGACGCCGGTGATGCGATCGTCGCGTTTCAGAGTGCCGGCCGCATCGGCCGGGCCGCCGCGTATGATGTTGACGATCTGCACGTATTCGTCGTCGGTTTGCAGCGACGCACCGATTCCGACATACGACAGGCTCATCGCGATACGGTATTCGTCAGCGTTGCGCGGCGACATGTAGCTCGAATGCGGATCGACAGCGTGTGCAAACGTGTTCATGAAGCGCTCGAAGACGTCATCGCTGTTGACCTGGCCAAGGCGGCGCAGAAACCCGTTGTAGCGTTTCGTCAGTACTTCCTGGATCTTCTCCCAGGGTTCACTTTCAAGCGCGAGGGCGAGGGCATCGTTTACGACGCGTTTGCGCCAGATATCGTCAAGTTCCTCGGGAGAGGCGGCCCATGGTGCTTCCGCACGGTCGAATTGAAAACTGACATCGGTCGTAAAGTCGGGCTCGGTATCGAGCTGGGTCAACGCGAAATTCAGGCGCTCGCGAACGCGCGTCTGGTAGACCTCGTAGATTTCGTAGACGGGGTCGAGTGGTTTGCTTTTGACAACATCGTCGAGCGTGTAGCGATAACGTTCGAAATATTCGATGTCACTCGCCAGCAGGTACATGCGATTGCGATCGAGGTTTTCAATGTAAAAATCGAGGACTTTCGACGAAAGATCGTCGTCGATATCGACTTCGTTGTAGTGCGACTTTTGAATGAATGTCGCCACCATCTCGCCAATATTTTCGTGGCGCTGGTCCGGAAACAGGAACTGGCTGTCGTCGAGCGTTGCATTCTCGCCCGATGTGTTGCTCATTGCTGGCAATGAAAGCAGTGCCAGCAGTGCAATGGCCAGTCCTCTCATGCGGCGTTTGTCGATCGTCGTCAATGCGTTCTCCATGTTGTGCGGCGACGGTTTTGCAATTGCTTCATTTCGGCTAGGCTAGATGCGTCACGCCCTGTGATCAAGGGCGTATTCGCCATAATTGAAGCTGGATTGCGGTTTATAGTTGACCGCAATGGAAAATATTAATGCGTCCACTTGCCGCCGTCACTCTGATAATCCTTGGTTCCTGTCTTGCCATCACGGTCAGCCTCGGCGCCGTGATCATCATCGTCCTTGTACTCGGTGACGAATATCCCCGGTTGCAGAATGAATTTTCCGCACTCCTGAGTAGCGTCGCTATCTTCTTTACTATGACCGTGATATCCGCGCTGAGTTTCTATACATCTTTAAAGACGCACAAAGCGCGGTTTTGGTTGCAGGCATTGATGTGGGCGGCACTTCTGGCGACGGGCTGGTACTACTGGCCGTAATGGTTCAGCTCGAGAACGGGGTGCGTTTCGAACGCTTGCGGCGTCGGTGCATCCTGGATTGCAATTCCTTGCGGCGGCTGTCGAGCCAGCCTTCACGGGTCGCACCCGTTGACTGGCCATTCTCCTTGCGCATTCGTTCCCGGTAACTGCAGAAGTCCTCGTAGGCCTCAATTTCGTGGCGCAACTCACGCACGACGAGTTCCACCATAATTGCGTCGTCGAGGAAGCCAAGACCGGGAATATGATCAGGAATCAGGTCCTCGGGTTCTGCAAAGTACGCCAGCGCATTCAAAACGCGTTTGGCGTCGTGATGGGGCAGGCGCCATTCGATATCCGACAGCATGCTGATCATGAGCGATAGCTTGGTGAGCCGGTCGACGATGAAGCCGGGTGCCGTCGCCGCTTCAACCTTGCCCAGCAGCTCCTCAGCGGCAGCTACGATCTCTTCCGGCGGGATGCGCGCGGCAACCTGGCGCGCCTCTTTCATGATCAGGCGGAAGTGCTTGAGGTCGTCGTCGTTGAGTTCGAACGTAATCCGCAACGCGGTTGCTCCGATTCTTACCGGGAGCGCAGATTACCATGAAGGATTTGCCGCAGGAAATTACTTGCGGAAGCGGGTATCCCAATGGCGAGAACGATCAAATTGGCCAGTGTTGTACGGATCTATACCGGTTTCTTCGCCCGAATCGACGAGTGAGTCGTCAAGAATCTTGAGCGTTTCGTGGGTACCGGTGTCTTCACGCACGATCTTGTTACGAATCAAGACGTTCTTGCCTCGCCCAAGGCTTTCGATCTTGCCGTTGAGTTGGTCCTCATCGGACAGCTGTGGCCGGGACTGCTGCGCCTTTGCATGAGGCCGGCTCTGCGCGGGAAAGCTGCCCGTTCGCCGAACGCGCGGCGCGACGGGTTCATCGTCTGCGACGAACCGGTCCATCCACCAGTTTTTGAGTGACTCGAACATGATACTTACTACTAATGACGAAGTTGCCTGCGAAAAGGTTCCGCAGGTTCTCGTTATTTTACTATCGGTTCACGAGTCCGCCTGCGATTTGTGCGGGAAGTGTGAAGCGGGTCACACTCAAGGGAGCGGCGCAATACGTCAGGGAGTGTTGGTACGAGTGGCGCGCCACGCCATCCCGGTCAGTCGCAGGCACTGCCAGCCGATCCAGGGAGACAGTACGAGAAACCAGGCGACCAGATTGCCGCTGCGGATCTTTTCGCTGAGATTGCCGAAGAAGTCGCTGTAGCCTGCGCCCCCGAATTCGCCGAAGACCAGCTGGCCGACCTTGTAGATCAGGATCGGCATCAGGACATAGCCAACAAACAGTAGGCCCAGGAACAGGGCCAGCTCACGCTTCGCAGTCGCTTTCAGTTTCGAGGTTTCCACGGGCGGTATCGTTGCCCAGTGGCCCGGCAAGGTCAACCTTGGTGGTTATTCGTCTTCCGCAGCCGGGCGGCGGCGGCGCCGACGGTAGACCGATACGCCGAGATGGATACAGGCGACAGAAAACAGCAGGTAGTGGGGGAGTACCCAGAACCAGTCACTGATGTAGAGGGTTGCAAGGAACGCGACAAAGCCTGAGGCGAGGTAGAAATAGGGCAGCGCGTCGTAAAAAAGTTTTGGCAGCCAGATTTTGCGGGCGATTAGATTGCCTGAATCGCGAGTTATTTCCTGAGTATCAGATAGTTCGGCCGGCTTACGGGTGGTACTGAGCATCAACGGACATCACATTCCCTGTAGGTTCAGGGACATTAGGCCAGTAGGCCTGGAAAGTCCGTGAAGGGCCTCACAGTTCGCTCAGCTATCCCGCTTCTTGCGTTCCTCGTAGCGAAAACGGGCATTGCCGATCGTGACGATGTCGCCGTGCTGCAAAAAATGCTCTTTGACCCGCTCGCCGTTAGCAAACACGCCGTTCTTGCTGCCCCAGTCAATGATCCGCGTGACTTCACGATCCACCTGAACGACGGCATGGCGACGCGATATGTAGGCGGCTTTTAGTTGAATGTCATTATCCTCAGTGCGCCCGATCGTCAGGCGGTCCTTGAACAATGGAAAGCGCAGCACCTGGCCATCGACCGTGCCAATCAGGAGTCGCGTCGGTCGTTCTGTGCTCGAAGGCGGCAGATCGATTCGCTCGGTAATGCGATCGTCAATATCGTGAATGACATCCTCGATGTCACCGATCGACTCGAGCTGTTCGGACTTCTTGGCGAGCTCGGCCAGCAACACATTGATCGCCTCGCTCTTGGTATTCAGCTTTTGTTCGTACGATTCGGCATCGCGAGTCATTCGCGTCATTTGCTTGCGCAGCTCGTCGATCTTGTGCCGTGACGTCTCTTCAGTGCTGCTCAGCTTGCGCTCCAACTCTTCTTTGTAAGTACGCGAATCGATAAGATCCGACGCCAGCTGATTCTTGACCTGCTCTGTTTCAACAATGGTGTCCTGAGCTTCGCCGAGCTCAAAGCGCAGTATCCGAATTTCCTCGGCGTGACGCTTTTCGATCGTGTCCAGTTGTTGTTGCAGCTCGTCGCACTGCGCCTGCAACTCACTGATATCACTCTGTAACTCTTCGTTGTCCGAGGTAGTCCGGGCGAGCGCCGTTCGCAGCTGGTCGCGTTCTCGCTCGATGTTTGATGTCGATTCGATCATGTCCTGGAACTGGTGCCGCATCGAGTCGGCGTATTCCTCGGAGCGTTCCAGGCGCAAGACGAGATCATCCTTGCTGAGTTCGTGCAGCGCGCGATCGGGAATAACGACGTTGTCGCTGCTGTCTTGTGCTTCCTGTTGCAGCGAATCTTTTACGGCTTCGAATTCTTCGATCAGCGTTCGGTATTGCTCGTCGCGCTGGCGGATTTCTTTTTTCAACGCGCGGATATTCTTGTCGCGCCGGCGAATGAGCTTTTCCTTGCGCTCGACAGCCTCATTAAGCGCAATGTTCTCGGTATTGAGTGTTTCTGTCTGCGATTCGCGCGCGTTTATTTCGGCCTCGAGGCCCGCCCACTTCGCGTGCAATTGCTCGATGTCGTATTGAAGACGAGAAATCGTTTCCTGCCGGGATTGCAGGTCAGATTGCAGCTCAGGCACGGATACCCGCGACGAATCCTGCGATTCGTTGACGTCGAAGGTATGAGCGTCGGACTCGCGTTCGGCGGCCTCCGCGAAATTCGGAATCTCCAGCTCGGCCGTCGGATCGTCGTCTTCGGGGACTAATTGATTGATATTGTTATTGTCATTAGCCATAAACACAGTCTAGCACGCGTGCCGGCAGGCTCAATTACCAGGCTGAAAAAAACCGGGAAATTCCGCGGTTTAAGTCAAATTCTTCAGTCGCAGGATACAGTGCGGCCGGCCGCCCATTCGCGCATCTCCGCGATGCGCTCTGCCATCACAACGGACAGCGGGCTGGTTTGTGCCACCTCGGTGCGGATGTGTGCGGTACTAAGCGGCTCTTTACGTGCGTGCGCGAGGTACAGCGCCGCGACGACAGCCTGCTCGATCTCGGCACCTGAGAAGCCCGCCATTTCACGGGAAAGTGTCGCGATATCGAAATTGCCGAGCGGCTGGTCGCGCTTGCTCAGGTGAATCGCAAGAATCGAGGCGCGGATCTCCTCTTCCGGCAGGTCGACGAAAAAGATCTCGTCGAAGCGGCCTTTGCGAACGAGCTCGGGGGGCATTTCGCTGATGTCATTTGCGGTTGCCACAACAAAGACCTGCGATTGGCGCTCTGCCATCCACGTCAGAAAGGTGCCGAGTACGCGTTGCGTCGTGCCCGATTCGCCGCCGCGCCCCGCAATACCTTTTTCGATCTCGTCAATCCAGAGTACGCACGGTGACATGACGTCAGCCGTGCTGAGCGATTCACGCAATTTGCGTTCAGTTTCGCCGTGGTACTTGTTGTAAATCGTGCCAAAGTCGAGGCGCAGTAAGGGCACGCCGAAAATTGCGGCTGTTGCCTTCGCAGCGAGACTCTTGCCACAGCCCTGGATGCCAAGTAGCAAGATGCCTTTGGGCGAGTCGAGATGTGCCGCGCTTGCGTCGCCGCGAAACGCCGGACGCCGCTGCGACAACCAGCTTTTCAGGCGTGCCAGTCCGCCGACGTCGCTGAAGTTGGCGGTTTCATATTCAAACTGCAATGCGCCGCCACTGTTTAACAGATCGTATTTCGCCTGCATCACGCCCGGCATGTCGCTTTTGCTGATCGCGCCGTCGACGTAAATAGCGTTGCGGGCAAGGCGTTCGGTATCCGCGTAGGTCAGCCCCGCGAGATTTTGTACGAGTAACTGTTGCGCTTTCGGATCAACCCGAACGGGTTTGCCGGGAAAGTCTTCGTTGTATGCGGTGACGGTCTTGCTGATGATCTGTTCGCGTTCCTTGTCGCTGGGCAGCGCCATGTCGAAACGAGCACAAAAACCTTCCAGTTCCTTGGGCACGGTGACTTCATGGCTCATCAGGACGACCTGGCGCTCAACCTCGCGGTACTGGATGCAAATGTCTTTCAGGAGACGCACATGCATCGGGTCATCAAGAAACGGATGGAAATCGAGCAGCACGTAGATACCGGGTTTTGAAACGGCCCGTATGTGTTTCAGTACATCGGTCGGTTGTGAGTTCATTGCCTGCGGCTCGAGCGCAATATCGAGTCGCTGCAGACCATCGGTCACGGTCCAGCGAAACAGCGGCATATAGGCGTCGGTGGCGCGATTCAGTGAGACGGTTTGCAGCATCTCGAGAATTCGTGCCTCGTCCTGCGATTCGATAACGATTATTGGCGCTCGTGATCGCAGAATGAGTTCGAGATCGTGATGTCCGTCCATAAGCCCGTTTAGTTTGCTGTGCGCGCTGCAATACTACGACAGCCCGGCAGATTGTCCATGTCGAGTGTCGCAGTCTCGCCGCCGGTCAACTCTTCGACGATGGCGCGTAGCGCGTCCGCATCGACGGCCTTCTCCAAAGTACTGAGGGCGGCCGCGACATCATCAAGGCTTGACTTGCCCTGGGTTGAGTCCCGGATTTCACGATCAAGGGTGCGCAACACGGTCGTCGCGAGTGCGGTATCAGGTCCGGTTGACGTCGACCTGCAGAGGCGCCCGGCGGCCTCTCCCCACTCGCGTAGTTCATTGATGGCGCGCGCATAGCGCCGTGACGTGATGGCATTACCCCGGTGCAGCAGCTCGAGGCTGTAGTACTCGGCAAAGCCCTCGGCAATCCAGTCGTAGTTCGGCGCTGTGTCGAAGGCGAGGGCGACGTGCATCATCTCGTGTACGAGGGTGCTGGTTGCGTTTTCGCTGATTAGCGGTCGATCGGCATGAATAAAGATGGACTGCGGTGCTGACAGGGCACCGCGCCACATGGGGTCGTCGGCGCTAATGATCGTCAGTCGTTCGGGCGCATTGCCGAGCAGCGTTGCGGCTTCGGGCAACGTCCAGTTGAGCAGCGCCAGCATATCCATGCGCCTGACCGACTGGCCCTCGGGACCGGCGACCGCGACGCGGGTGCCCGCGATTGTTTCATGCCGAACACCGAGTTTGCCGACTGCAATCCACCCGGTCGGCTGCGCAAAGCGGCGGCCTTCACGAGACACTCGCTGCGGTTCCTCGAGACGGCTGTATTCGGAAATAAACGACCAGCCCGGTGGTAACGAGAACGCAAGCGTGGTGTTGCTGGTTGCGTCACGCAGTGTTCGCGTACGCGCTCTTGGAATCACATCTTCGGCGCGGAAGATGCCCCATTCATCATTGAGCCAGGCGTCGTAAGCACCGTTCGACCGCTGATTGGCTAGCTTGACAGTCCATTCAAGACGGCCGCCATTTTGCGGTACCTGCCACGTGACCTGGCCGTTCACGATCTGGATCTCGCCATCACCCTCTGGCGCAGCGCTATCGCTCGGCATGACAAAAGACATCTCGCGCAGATAGTGACGTGACTGGGAGACGTGTGCAGAAACAGTGGCGAGGCTCGATGCCGGCAACGGCGTAATCGTGTAGTGCAGGGCGTATTCGCGAGCGCTGGGCCCCTGTTCGTCGGCAGGGGCGCCGCAA
The DNA here is from genome assembly GCA_038533035.1 of Pseudomonadota bacterium. Classification (GTDB taxonomy): domain Bacteria; phylum Pseudomonadota; class Gammaproteobacteria; order Steroidobacterales; family Woeseiaceae; genus UBA1847. Next base: position 108 of record JBCAZN010000042.1, on the reverse strand, counting down.
GCCGCCGGCGTCAGCAGCATCACGCTAATCAACAAAGCTGAGAGCCAGTTCATTCTGTATTCACGCGTTTTCGCCTAAAGTAGAGGCCATCGATCAGCCGGAGTGCCA
>JBCAZN010000041.1:0-10898 GCA_038533035.1 Pseudomonadota bacterium | reverse complement strand
TAATTTTTCTGTTTTTCGTCGTCATGCATAGGCGTCGAAACCAGTTGCGAAAGACTTAGAGTAATCTAGACGATGAAAAACAGAAAAATTACGAGTTGGCAGACAAGCTAATATCGGAACAGAATTTTGCTGCAGCCGTTATTGCCGGAGCTATCGCTATGCTCCTTGCCGCTGTCGCCTACGGCATCGTAGTCGAAAGATGGCCAATTACTTATGGCTTCGCGGCAGCCGGTGTTGGGACCGTTGTTGGATTTTTCATGGGATTTCTAGGGCGCGGAATTTCTGCGAAATTCTCGGTGGTTGCGGCGGTGTATACAGTTGCCGGCTGTATTCTCGGCAACTTGTTCGTCATGATATGGCATCAAGCTGGAGGGCCGATTCACTCATTCGCTGACGTCCTTCAGCATAATTCCTTGTCAGACTTCGCACGGTGGTCAGTTTCAGGTCTAACCCTGATTCACCTCGTATTCTGGTTCGTTGCTGTCGTTGCGGCGGTGTTCTTGGCAAATCGGGCGCTCTCCCGTTCGGAGAGGCTCGCCCTCGGCTTGTATGAGGCGCGAATCTAGATCGCGACGGTGCCTTTGCAGCGATTTCAATTGCCGCTCTTGGCCGTTCGGCGACAATCGCCAGGTCCGGGCTATAATTTAGCTAGTTACCCAAAGCAGCCAGTGAATCTCTCGAAGACTCTCAATGTATTTGAAGACGAAAATTGCGACTGATTGGGGCGCGCCGAAGCCCGACGGGATATTGGTTAGGCTAATGCAACGCTTTATTCCGGAAGCGAACCCGAGCTACCGCAACAAGATGCACCTGATAGACACGTGGTACATAGAGTTCGACAAACAAGGGCTTCCCAATCGAGAGGTCGGAGTAGATGCCGATGGGCTACCTGTCGTCGCTGGCCCCTCTTCAACGGACTACGGCTTCTGGTTGGACTCCAACATAACTGACGTGGACTTAGAAGGCCTAGAGATTGAGCGAAAGGAGTTTGAAGCACTTTGGTTTCGTACTGGCATCGACTCGTAGCGGCGGCCCATGGCCGAAAGCCGCCGTTATCCTGGTCTGAGGTAGAATGACGGCTACTGACCCACTGCAGCCGTTCGCAAATCTGCTCTCAAAAAGGGCGAAAACATCCGTTTTGTCTAGATTCCCGAATATTCTGATCTGTTTCGCTTGCGTGATAATGGCTTCAGGTTGTGCTTCCTCGGCGCCTAGCGAGTACCAGATTCTCGCAAGTTCGCCGACTCCCCAGATCTGGAAAGAATCACCGAAATGGCAGTTTCACTTTATTGATCCTGACGGGAACTGGTTGGGATCAATGGACTTGATGTTTGGCGAAGAGCAGGCCGACACGTGTACTTCAGGAGACTGGGGAAAAGCTACCGTGCTGAGGTCTTCAGTGAAGGAGTTTGCAATGACTGGATTTGCTTTCACGGGGTCGGGCGGGGACTCGGACGTCGCTTACGAAATCAATGGTGCGAATTTGTGGATCGACCTTCACGCTAGAATATGCGATAGCAATATCATGCTTCAGGGGAAGTTACTTGAGTCTGGTGCAACCGGTGAAGTTCGCTACTCAACCCCTTTTCCTGCGAAAGATGACAACGGTGATCGAGGAACGTTCACTGCGGCTCCATTGGTCACAGAATAGTTGACGAGCATACAAATTCACCGGCTGTTTCTGGCCGACTCCAGCTACTCGCGGGGCTTACAATAGAGTGACTGCTACTCCTCGAAATCAATCTCTCGTTTATTGTGACTAAAGAGCTTCGAACAACTCGACTGCTACTTCGCCCGATTGCGCCAGAAGATGCCAATGACGTCGCACGAGTTGCAGAAACAGAGGATCAGAATAGGATCTGTTCACTAATCGAAAGTAGCGAAATATGGTGGCATCGTCATAAGTTCGGCATCTAGACAATCCTCGATTCGCAAGAATCAGACGTCTTGGGTTGGTGCGGACTGCGGCCCGAGCCAGCTGAGTCGTCACCTGAGATTCTATTCGGACTGGGTCCCTTCGCCCGAGGGAGTGGCTTCGCTACAGAGGCAAGCGGAGCAGCATTGAACTACGCGTTCGAAACTTGTCGCGTAGAATCGGTGTGGGGTGCGACATCTCCGGCAAACATTGCTTCTATCGGAGTGATGGAGCGAATTGGAATGCAATTCGAGGATCGTGCTGAGTTAGATGGCGTTGACAGTGTCATATATCGGGCTAAGAACTCAAAGGAATCGCCTTCGTGAACGGCTCCTTCTGGCCGGTAGCAGACTGTTACTACTTCCCTAAAGCAGACGTTTGAACGGCAAGTTTCGGGAAAAGCAGCCGCTCAGACTCGGTGCGAAGTAAGGGTCAGGACTTACCGCACGTGCTATGGACGAGTCAGTGTGCAGTAACATCGGACACGGCCCGTCAGATCAAGTGCTGACTAATACACCTAGATCGACGCGGAACCGCCGCCATCAATCGGGATGGCGGTTCCGTTGATATGTGAGGCGTCCTCGCCCGCGAGGAATAACGTCAGAGCAGCAACATCCTCGGGCGTCGCGATCCGGCCGCTCGGCACTTCCTCAGCCGCCTGTGCGAGATATTCATCGAGGTCGGTGCCCGTGTCTTCCGCTTCTGCTGCCAGCATCGGTGTATCGACGTCGCCCGGACAAACCGCGTTGACGCGCAGGCCGTCGCCAGCGTGATCGATCGCCATCGATTTCGTGAGCAGAACCAGTGCGCCCTTGCTGGCGCAATAGGCGGCCGCGCGTTCGCCGGCCTTGAGGCCCCAGTCGGATGCGACGTTGACGATACTGCCAGCCGATTTCAGAAGATGTGGCAGTGCGGCACGACTCAGGAAGAACGGCACGTCGAGATTGATGGCCATGGTTGAGCGCCATTCCTCATCGCTCGTATCGGCGACGTTTGCACGAACAATGATGCCGGCACAGTTGACGAGGCAGTCGAGCGAACCGAACTCATCTATCGTATCGGCGACGAGTTCGTCGCAATCTTCGGAGTCCGCGAGTTCGCCAACCCAGGTGGCGATATGGTCTGAGACGTCGGCCACTTCCTCAAGCCGACCCTCATCTCGTCCCGCCGCCATGACTTCCCAACCGGCCTCGGCGAAAGCGATCGCGATCGCCGCGCCAATGCCCGAGCTTGCTCCAGTGACCAGTGCTACGCTCATTGATCTTTTCCATTAACGGCGGACGTGTTATCCAGTGTAGCCCATGACAGCCGAATATTCGTTACAACAGTTAGGCTGGCGCCCGCATTTCCAGGCGCAACTTGTCGATGCGTCCGAAGGTGAACCCGCGCGGGTCGCTGAGGTGCAGCGAAGCCGGGTTATGTTGTTGGGCGAAACCGGCGCACTGGAGATCGAGCTGGGTAAGTCGGCGGCGGCGATGCATCTCACGGTTGGCGACTGGGTCGTCGTCAACACCGAGCTCGGTGTAGTACGGCAAAAGCTTGAGCCGTTTTCGCTGTTCAAGCGCCGCGCAGCGGGTACGTCAGCTGACCTGCAGTTCATTGCTGCAAACGTCGACACACTGTTTATCGTCACGTCGGCGAATCGCGACTTCAACGTGGCGCGGCTCGAGCGTTATCTCGCGATTGCGCACGAGGCGAATGCATTCCCAGTGATCGTGATTACCAAGGCCGACCTGGTGGACGATGTTGGCGAGTTCGCGCGCGCAGCCGCGCAGCTATCGCCAGGCTTGCTGGTAGAGTCACTGGATGCTCGCGAGCCGGAGCAGGTGGCGGTGCTGCGGCCGTGGTGCGAAGCCGGCCAGACCGTTGCGCTGCTCGGTTCCTCCGGCGTCGGTAAGTCGACAATTGTAAACACGCTCACGGGGGCAGCGCAGGAAACCTACGATGTGCGCGAGGACGACCAGCGCGGTCGACACACGACAACGAGTCGATCCATGCACAAACTGGCGGAGGGCGGATGGCTCATCGATACACCCGGTATGCGCGAGCTGCAGCTTGTCGATGTCGGTGACGCCCTCGACGACGTATTCGCTGATGTCGCAGAGTTGGCAACGAGTTGCCGGTTTGCGGACTGTGGTCACGAGTCGGAACCGGGGTGCGCCGTGCTATCGGCTATCGAGCGCGGCGAGCTGGACGCGGATCGTTTGCGACGCTACCGTAAACTCCAGTCCGAAGACCGCCACAATTCGGCGACGCTTGCCGAGCGACGGTCGCATGACAAGTCGTTGAGCAAGATGTACAAGTCTGTGCAATCGGGGCAACGCAAACTCAAAGGGGATGATTCCTGACATGCCCGCAATCGATCTCAATGCCGATCTCGGCGAAAGTTGCGACAACGACGAAGCGTTGCTCGCAATAGTCAGCAGCGCGAACGTCGCCTGCGGTGGTCACGCCGGCGACGCCGACACCATGGCAACAACGGTACGGCTCGCCATCATCAACGGCGTAGCAATCGGCGCGCACCCGGGCTACCCGGATCGTGACGGGTTTGGTCGGACCAGCGGGTTCATGGCGGGCGATGAACTGTACGCATCACTGACGGAGCAGGTCACCGCGCTTGCCGATATTGCGGCACCGCTGGGGGCGGCACTGGCCCACGTAAAGCCGCACGGCGCGCTGTATCACGACGCGATTGCGGATCGCGACCTTGCCGACATCATCGCGCGCGTGACGGCCGAGGCGCCGGGCACGCCGGCGCTCATGGGTATGGCGAATTCAGCCATGCAGCGTGCGGCAGAACAACACGGTTTGAATTTTATCGCTGAAGGTTTTGTCGACCGTGCCTACGAACCGGACGGCACACTGGTATCGCGTAGCGAGCCGGGTGCCGTGCATACCGACCTCAACGTGGCGACGACGCAGGCGTTGAGAATAGCGAAGGAGCATGAGGTCACGGCGCGGGACGGGTCGGTGATCACCGTGCAGGCCGAGACCTTGTGCATTCACGGCGATACACCGGGTGCGGCCGAAGCGGCGCGCGCGGTGCGCGACGTGCTCGAGACCCAGGGAGTCGAGGTGCGTGCTCACCCGGATCGCTGACGACCAGTTTTCAATTGACGCCGAGTCGGCGCCATTTGCGCAGGCGCTGGCCGATCACCTGCGTGTGTCGGGCGCGTGGCTCGATGTGGTGCCCGGAATTAATTCCGTCGTCGTGCAGTTTGATGCGGGCCGGACCAAAGCCGACGACGCTGAACGCCTGATTGACGTAGCGTATGCAGACTTCGAGTATCGCCCGACTGATGACGGTCCGCTAATAGAAATTCCGGTGCGTTACGGTGGCGAGGACGGCCCCGACCTGGAGCCGCTTTGTGCCGACCTCGGCATCAGCAAGACGGAATTCATCGAACAGCATACCGGTCAGGCATACCCGGTGGAGATGGTCGGATTCACGCCGGGTTTCGCCTTCATCGGAGGCTTGCCGACATCGCTGCATGCACCGCGCAGATCTGCGCCGCGGCAGCAAGTGCCGGCCGGATCCGTGGCCGTCGCCGACAGCCGCACGGGACTGTACGCACTGGCCAGCCCCGGCGGCTGGAACCTGGTAGGTCGTACCGACATGACGTTGTTCGATCCGCACGGTGAAGATCCTTTTCCAATCTCGCCCGGGATGCGGGTTCGGTTTGTTGCCAGATGATCGAGGTCATCAAGCCCGGCACGTTAACCACTATCCAGTCGCGGCCGCGGCTCGGACTGAGACACCGTGGCGTGCCCTCCGGAGGTGCCGCCGATCCATTGTCGCTGGCATTGGCCAACCGGCTGGTTGGTAATCAGTGGGACGCACCCGCACTCGAGGCGACATTGATCGGGCCGGTTTTGAAATTCACCAAAGATTGCAGTGTTGCCATTGCGGGCGGCGCAACAGCGTCGCTACTTAATGGCGATGATGTTAATCGCCACGCCACGATCAATGTTCGTGCAGGCGATACGTTGAGCGTTGGTGTGATTCGAGCAGGCGCAAGATGCTACATCGCGTTTTCAGGTGGTCTCGATGTGCCTGAGGTGCTCGGCTCTGCCTCGACCAACCTGCAGGCGGAATTCGGTGGCTACAAGGGGAGGGCACTTGCGGCAAACGACGAACTCGTCGCGCGTGGCGGCGTTGTCGAACCGTGCGAGACCCCTGACAAGTTTCGGCTGACGCCGTCTTCGAGCATCGCGCTGCGTACCTGCGAATCGCCGGAAACAGACCTGTTAAGCGAGACTTCACATGCCAGTCTGTTTTCCGGCAACTGGCTGGTCGACCAGCGCGCGGACCGCATGGGTATCAGGCTCGGTGGGGAAACGCTGACGGTTCGGTCAGACGGGCGCATGCCAAGCGCTGCTGTATTTCCAGGCACGGTGCAATGCCCGGAGGACGGCGCGCCATACCTTTTAGGTGTTGATGCGGGCACGGTGGGTGGCTACCCGAGGGTTGCACAGGTCGCGCGGCTGGATCGGCACTTGTTGGGGCAGTTGCGACCGGGCGATCGGGTTCGGTTTGTAAAGATGGCGCCTGACGAAGCGCTGCAAGCGCTACGTGGCAAGCAGGACTATTGGCGCGAGTGGCTGCCCGACATTGACGCGATTATTTGAGCTTTGCAGCGGTGCTGATTAGTGATGTAGTAAGAGCAACAATTACAGTGACCAAACTAAGGTCTCGGCAGTTGGCAGCTGGCATGCGGTAGCATGGGTTCAACAAAGGAGATTTAGATGGTTGAGAAGACTCAGGCTTCACACAAACAATTTCGCGAAATGCTCGATCGCGATGCAGACAGCGACGAAGTTGAACAGCTGCTCGACAATCTAAGTGCCGGCGACCTGCTGCACGCGGTATTCCTGCTAAGCCCCGCGGAACAGCGAAAACTGTTGCTCGCTATTCATCCCGATCGGGCCGCCGACCTGATTGAAGAGATTCCGGAATCGCACGCAGCGGACCTTCTCGAAGACATGACCGCGACCGAGTCGGCGCCGATTGTCGAAGAACTATCCAGTGACCAGCGCGTGGACGTACTGCAGGAACTGTCCAGCGGAGACGCGGAGGCGATCATTGCAGAACTTGCCGTCGACGATGCGAAGTCGGCGCGAGAGCTCATCGGCTATTCGTCCGATGAGGCCGGCGGCCTGATGATGAAGGAGTACGCCTCCTATAAGGACACTGACAATGTTGGCTGGGTCATCAAGCAGCTCACAGACGATACGTCGGATTACCAGTACCTGACGGTTCACTACATTTACGTTCTGAAAGAAGACGGCTCGCTTGTCGGTGTCGTGCGATTACGCGACCTGGTTTTCGCCGATGCTGGAAAGCAGGTCGGCGATGTAACGACGCCCGCACTAACGGTTCGGCCGAACGAGCCGCTCGACGAGCTGGAAAATTTCTTCATCGACCACGACTTTGCGGCGGTTCCGGTCGTTGACGACAACGGAGTGATGCTGGGCATTGTCCGGCGTCGCGCGGTGCTTGAAGCGTTGGCGGATCGATCTGAAGCGGACCACCTGAAATCGGCGGGTATTATTGGTGGTGACGAAATCAGAAGCATGCCAGTGCTGGTTCGCTCGCGGCGGCGGTTGGCCTGGTTGAGCATCAATATACTGCTCAACGTTATCGCGGCGAGTGTCATTGCGATGTATCAGGACACGCTGACTGCCGTTATTGCACTCGCCGTGTTCTTGCCTATCGTTTCGGACATGAGCGGTTGCTCAGGTAACCAGGCCGTCGCCGTCAGCATGCGCGAGCTGACCCTTGGCGCGGCACTGCCGTCGGACGTTTGGCGAGTCTTAAGGAAAGAACTCGCCGTTGGATTAATAAACGGTTTGGCACTCGGAACACTGCTCGGGACCGTTGCCTGGCTCTGGAAGGGCAGCCTGATGCTCAGTCTTGTGGTCGGTGCGGCGCTGGCATTGAACACCGTCGTTGCGGTATCCATCGGCGGTAGTGTGCCGTTGCTCTTAAAGCGTATGAAATTCGATCCCGCCGTCGCGTCAGGTCCGTTGCTGACAACAGTGACCGACATGGTCGGCTTCTTCTTGCTGCTCAGCCTGGCAACAATGGTGCTGCCGCTCATCTGATCGTAGTGCCAACACAAATGAAAACGCGCCCCGGGGCGACTCCCAGGGCGCGTTAACTACCTCCCGAAAAGTTATTGAGACCTAACCCGACAGCGACCCCATGCCTGGGGTGTAGCTGTCAAACTCATCAGCGTCGTAGTCATCATAGTTGCTGTAGTCGTCGAATTGGCCATCGAAATCATCGTCCTCCCAGCCACGACGATGTAGTGGGCGCATCTTTCCACCATTCGCCCAGCGACGCTCGTCGTGCCGTTGCTGATCCAGTAAATGGCGTAATGCGTTGTCGGAAATGACATCGAGGTCATCAATCGAAAAATCGATATCATGCGGGCGCATGGTTTGGTTCTCCTCTAACGAAGATGTGAACGAGAAAACTGCGGCAGACTCCGTGGCGATACTCGTCGCACCACCGGCTGGTCCGCCGCCGTGGAAACAAGGTTGCCGTCCGGGCTTCCCGGACGCTGGGGGAACGCTGGTCGAGCAGATGTCGCGCCTGGCGTTAAGCAGATTCCCGCACTTTTGGTTGCCATCGTAATGCCTTGGTTGGCCGAGTGACTTGCTGTTAGTATCTTCCAAAATCCCTTCATGTCAAGTAATTTGATATCAAAAGATATTGCCAATTATGTCAAATGATGTAGTCCAGGAAATGATCGATCAGTGGTCCGACGAACGACCGGATCTGGAGACGGAGAGCCTCGGTGTTGTGGTGCGCGTAATGCATCTGGCGAAAGCGTTTGTGCGCCAGGGTTCTGCGGCGCTGGAACCGTTGGGCCTCGAGCTGTTCGAGTACGACGTGCTCTCGGCGTTGCGCCGCCAGGGTGAACCCTATGCGCTGGCTGCGTCGCAACTGGCGACCCAGGGGGAGCTGTCGACCGGTGCCATGACGAATCGAATCGATAAACTCGAACGACGTGGGCTGGTGCAGCGCGTCGCCGACAAGTCGGATCGTAGAGCGGTCATCGTGCGGCTGACTCGCAAAGGACTCGGACAAATAGAGAAAGCGATTGAGGTGAGGATGCAAGCTGCAGATGATAGTCTGAGCGCACTATCGAAGACCGAGATTCACGACCTTTCGTTGAGCCTCGGAAAACTCGCCCGACCGACATACTGAGTATCCCTTCCGACAAATGACTGTAGCTGTCCTAGGTGAGGCGCTGATTGATTTCATTGTTGGCGATGACGGTGCCTATCGCCCGCACCTCGGAGGTTCTCCGTACAATGTCGCAATCGGTCTGGCTCGACAGGGAATAGAGGTCAGTTACCTGTCACCGCTATCCGACGACACCTTTGGTGACAGCCTGAACGAGTCTCTGCTGGCGGAAGGTGTCGCTGTTCCTGTCAAACGGCGCTCGAATAAGCCGACGTCGCTGGCATTGGTGACCATCGATAGCAAAGGCGCGCCGACCTATCGTCTGTACCGCGAAGGTATCGCTGACAAAGACACGACAGTCGACGAGATTGTGGCCAACCTGCCGGATGGATTGCAGGTGCTGCACACCGGATCGCTCGCGATAACGCCAAGCCAGTTACCCAAGATTCGAACGCTGTTTGGCTTGATGCGAGAGCAGGGCGTCACGATTAGCATGGACATCAACATCCGGCTACGAGCCAGTTTCGATACCGACGCCTACCTGTCCGGCGTTCGATCACTGCTGCCGCTCGCTGATATCGTCAAGGCCAGTGACGAAGATCTTGAGCCGCTCAACTTGGCGACCGACACTCGCGCGGCCGCAGAAGCCGCGTTCGAGGAGATGGGAAGCGGCATGCTGGTTCTGACGGAAGGCAAGGGCGGTGCACTTGTCTACACGGCAAATGGCGCAATCGAAAGCAAGGCGTACCCGGTGGCGGAAGTTGCGGATACTGTCGGCGCCGGCGATACCTTTCACTCGGCGTTGCTTGCGTCATTGATGCGGGCCGATGCGTGCAAGGGGCCCTTTGAGGATATCGATACGGCCAGCCTTGCCGAAGCGGTCGACTTTGCATGCGCCGCCGCCGCGATCAACGTTTCGCGTGTCGGCTGCAATCCGCCGACGCAGGCAGAAGTCGAGGAATTTATTCAGGCTGTGCAGCGGTAGCGGGAGGTACCTCCGCGACGGAAAAGTGGTGGGCCCGCCAGGACTCGAACCTGGGACCAAGGGATTCACTGTACCCGATCATTTCTGACCGGAGCGGACTATCTCATCACCCTCGACCGAATCGCTAGGGGCGGGACGCTCGAGCCTGTTATCAAGGACACTAAAGTCCCCAGGTAGTCTCTGCACCTTCCGCGGGTGTACCCGTGGCTTGGCTCAGGGTTGCCATCAGCCGAACTGCTAAGGTTTCCCTGAATTCATCCCGTTCATCTTGCAGTTTTCGCCGCAAGCGCACCATTTTGATGAGTCCCCTGCTCTAACCAACTGAGCTACAGGCCCACGCTAGGCGCGCGATTCTAGCAGAATTATGGTGCATTCCGGGAAGCGATTTTGGCGCTATGCCTAGGTTTTTGCGGATATTGCGGGCCGATTTCCGCTTCTCGTGACCAGCCTGTTTGGCACCTTACATAACGCCCGAAAAAGACCTCATTTTTCGATGTGATCCAGGTCCACGTTTCTTATATATCAATCAGTTATCGTTGCTGAGTATTCGGCTCCTGGCGCTTTTCTCTCGATGAATCTGTCGTTCATACGTGCCGCCCTGAACAAGGGCGTCGGCAAGCGCATCTTCCTGATGTTCATGCTTGCTGCTGTCGTGCCTATGTTGCTGACGGCCAGCCTCGCGTACTTCGAATTCGATCGCGGACTCAAGCAAGAAGCCGCGAAGTCGCTGCGCGCCAGCGCCGACCGCTACGGCGTCGACATTCTTACGCGCATGAATGAAGCCTCCTACAAGGCAGAAGAAC
>JBCAZN010000040.1:0-10905 GCA_038533035.1 Pseudomonadota bacterium | reverse complement strand
GACCGGCAACAACCTGCAAAGTGTTGAAGCGTCGATTCCGGTCGGGCTCATGACCTGTGTGACGGGCGTTTCGGGGTCCGGCAAGTCAACGTTGATCAACGATACGCTTTACAAGGCTGTTGCGGATGAACTAAACCGCTCTAACCGCAACCCCGCGCCGCACAAGACGATCACGGGTCTCGATAACATCGATCGCGTTATCGAAATCTCGCAATCGCCAATCGGTCGCACGCCACGTTCCAACCCGGCGACGTACAGCGGCCTGTTCACACCAATTCGGGAACTGTTTGCAGGAACGCAGGAAGCACGCTCGCGCGGCTACATGCCGGGCCGCTTCAGCTTCAACGTCAAAGGCGGTCGTTGTGAAGCCTGCCAGGGCGACGGTGTCATCAAGGTAGAGATGCACTTCCTGCCGGACGTGTACGTACCGTGTGACGTTTGTCGCGGCAAACGCTACAACCGCGAGACGCTTGAAATACGTTACAAGGGCAAAAACATCCACGAAGTCCTCGACATGACCGTCGAAGACGCAGCCGAGTTCTTCAAGAATGTGCCGGTCGTATCCAAGAAACTGACAACCCTGATGGACGTGGGCTTGACCTACGTTCGCCTTGGCCAGAATGCGACCACGTTATCCGGTGGCGAAGCGCAACGCGTGAAGCTGGCGAAGGAGCTGTCCAAGCGCGATACCGGCAGCACGCTCTATATTCTCGACGAGCCGACGACCGGTCTGCACTTCTATGACATCGAGCATCTGCTGCACGTATTGCACCGACTGCGCGACCGCGGCAATACGGTTGTCGTCATTGAGCACAACCTCGATGTGATCAAAACTGCCGACTGGATCGTGGACCTCGGTCCGGAAGGTGGTGACGGCGGCGGCACGGTTGTGGCGACCGGCACGCCCGAGGACGTTGCCGCCACACGCGGTTCGTTTACCGGTGAATTCTTAAAGCCGCTCGTCAAACGCAAAGCGCGCCGCAAAAAAGCCGTTGGCACCTGATCGCTTACGAACGGTCGGCGTCCTCAAACTTGCCTGAGCGCAGGAACCGCTTGGTCAGTTCGATCGGCTTGCGCTTCTTCATCATGTAAGCATGCGAATGCTTGACGATCGCAAAGTCGTCCATGCCGTCAATCTTGGTGTCTTCCAGCGACACCCGGCCATCGTCCGGATTCTCGAGCACAGCCGATACGAACGGATCGATGGTACGCGTGCCAGCAATGACACCGAGTTCAAAGTTCGCAGGTCCAAGGGCGAGAACAGCGTGCCACTCGCCTTTACCGAGCTGGCGACCGGCCGGTCCGTTGATCCAGTCAAACCCCGGCACATCCTTGAGCTCGTCCACGGCCGCGCTGCCCTGGTTGGGTGGGCCGAGCATGACGACGCGGCCAAGCTCGGTGATATCGAACTCGCTGAGATATTGACGAACGAGGATGCCGCCTAAGGAATGCGTGACGAAGTGAATTGTGTGGACGTCGCCCTGTTCACGACAGTCGGCAAGTCCCGTCTCAACGGCCATTGGCGCAAGATGTTCTACGGCGTAGTCGCGAGACGGGTAGTCGACGTTGGCAGTGAAGTAACCCTCCTCCTCGAGTGCTTCCTGCATCTCCTCCATCGACGAGGCCGAGCGTGCGAGGCCGTGCAGGAGGATCACGCATTCGTTGGCAGCCAGCGGTGTGCTGCCCAGCAACAGCAGCACAGCGATTGTTGTTCTCAAGCCGCTACGGGGCTTTGCATTCGGCCAGTACATAATCACTCAGACCGTCGAAACAAAACCGCGTTCACTCAGCTGTCTGTCATGCAGGCGGCCAAGCGTTGCCAGCGCGACGATAGCGCCCAGCAGTGCCAGTGCCATGTCCGACTGCGTGTCCCAGACGTAGCCCTGCGTGCCCAGGAATGATTCGGCGGCCTCGTCGGAAAGCAACGCCACCCACCACTCAATCAGCTCGTAGAACGCGCTGAAGCCGAGGCAAAAGCTGACAATAAAGAAATCACGCCAGCGTACCGAGTTGAACAGTTTCAGGCGGATCGCGAGTTCGCGCGCGATAATCGCGGGCACGAATCCCTGCGCGAAATGACCGAGCTTGTCGTAGTTGTTGCGAGTGCCGTCGAAGGCATCCCGGAACCAGTCACCCAGCGGCACTTCGGCGTAGGTGTAATGACCGCCGACCATCAAAATGACGCAGTGAATAAGGATCAGGAAATACGTCAGCGACGTTAACGGAAAGCGTTCCTTTGTGAACCAGAGGATCAGGCCGCCGATTACGGCCGGCGCAACCTCAAGCGCCCAGGTCACGGTGTCTTTCGGGTTAATCCCCGACCAGACCAGCACGGCCATAAAAATCACGATCCACGCTATTCGCACGACTTGTCCTCAGTAATGGGGCGGTCGTTCATCCGACGGGTCGCCCGCCGGACCGCCCTCGCCTATGGTTTGTACACGTTCAATCAACGCCTTGCACAGCTCTTCGAGCTGCATGATCTTTGCCTGCTGATCGGTCACAACCTTGTTGAGTTGGTGTAACAGCTGGTCCTGGTGCGCGATCCTGGTTTCGAGGTCGATAAAGCGATCGTCGCTCATCCACATCCCCTGCCACTTGGTTACAATTCGCGTAGCATACACCGCTTCCCGCGTTGGCACCTTCCATGGCACTACTCCGTTTTGACGACATCAGGCTTGAGTTCGGTGAGCAGGTCATCCTGCGCGACGCCGAAATGTCGCTTGAACCGGGCGAACGCGTTTGCCTGATCGGACGCAATGGTGCCGGCAAATCAACAACGCTGAAATTGATTACCGGCGAGCTTGAGCCGGATCAGGGCGAGATCACGCGTCGCTCGAACCTGATTGTCAGCAAGCTGCGACAGGACCTGCCGGACGCCATGGACCTGCCGGTCCATGAGGTCGTGCGTAGCGGCCTGAAGGCAATCGAAGCGTTGCTCGAGCAGTACAAAACGATGTCCACGCAGGAACTCGACAAGCACGGTCTCGCGGATCTGGAAGCGCTGCACGCCAAGATAGATTCGCACGAAGGCTGGCACATCGAACAGCGCGTTGAGTCGACCATCAGCGACCTGCGCCTGCCTGCCGAGAAGATGATGAACGAGCTGTCGGGTGGCTGGCGTCGCCGCGTCGCACTGGCCCGCGCGCTGGTGCAAAAGCCCGACCTGTTGTTACTCGACGAGCCGACCAACCATCTCGACATCGCGACGATCCGGTGGCTTGAGGATCGTATTTACAGCTACAGCGGCGCGGTCATATTCATCACCCACGATCGCGCTTTCCTGCAACGTCTCGCCACGCGCATCCTCGAAATCGATCGCGGCAAGCTGACCAGCTGGCCTGGTGACTACGACAATTACCTGAGACGCAAAGAAAAAGTACTTGAAGACGAAGCCGACGCGAACGCCAAGTTCGACAAGAAACTCGAACAGGAAGAAGCCTGGGTGCGACAGGGCATCAAAGCGCGGCGCACGCGCAACGAAGGCCGCGTCCGCTCGCTGCAGAAGATGCGTGAGGAGTTCGCTGGCCGCCTGAAGCGCGAAAACAAGGCGCGCATCCATATTGAGGAAGCCGAGCAGTCCGGACGTAAGGTCATTCGTGCCCGCAACGTCGGCTTCAAATACGGCGACGAGACGATCATCGATGACTTCTCGATCAAGATCATGCGTGGCGATCGCATTGGTTTGATCGGCAACAACGGCGTTGGCAAAACAACCCTGTTGCGGTTGCTGCTCGGTCACATTGAGCCGCAGGCGGGCACCGTGAAGCATGGCACCAATCTCGAAATTGGCTACTTTGACCAGCTGCGCCAGACACTCGATCTCGATAAGTCGGTTGCCTACAACGTCGGCGAGGGCCGCACCTACATTAGTCTGAATGGCAAGGACCGTCATATCGTCGGCTACCTGAAGGGCTTCCTGTTCAGCCCTAAGCGCTCAGATACGCCCGTCAAGGCGCTGTCCGGCGGCGAACGCAATCGCGTCATTCTCGCCAAACTGTTTACGCGTCCAGCCAACGTGCTGGTGCTCGATGAGCCGACGAACGATCTCGACATCGAGACGCTTGAGGTGCTTGAAGAAAAGCTTTGCGAGTACAGCGGTACGCTGATCGTCGTGAGCCACGATCGCGAGTTCCTAGACAACGTTGTAACAAGCACGATCGTGTTTGAGGAAGATGGTCGTATCGAACAGTACGTTGGTGGCTATTCAGACTGGCTGCGACAGGGACACCAGCTCGCGGTTACCGACGATCCTGAGCAAATCGCCGAACAAAAGCGTCAGGCCGCCGCCGAGCGACGCGAGAGAAGCCGCAACAAACTCAGCTACAAGGACCAGCGCGAGCTCGACGCTCTCCCGGCCGAGATCGAGTCGATCGAATCAAACATTGCCGCACTGCAGGCGACAATTGCAGAACCCGACTTTTACGCGCAGGATGCAGACGCCGTGCAGGACAAACTCGGCGAGCTCAAGGACACCGAGATACTTCTTGAGCGACGCATGCAGCGCTGGAGCGAGCTGGAAACGCTGCAGGCGTCCTTCAAATAAGCTGCAGCAGTATCGCGACCGTGCACAGCCAGGAGACGGCGAACGCCAGCGTGCGCACCCACGGGATGCCCGCGGTATAGGCAACGACATGCACCACTCTTGCCCAGACGTAAACCTGTGCGGCGAGAACTGTAGTCTCATTCGTGACGCCGGCGGCGTTGGCTATCAATACTGCAGCACCGAAGATCACGAGATTTTCCACACCATTGTAGTGCGCTTTCTTCATGCGCTCAGCCCATGGCGCCAGCGGCTTCGGATCGGTCGAATAGCCAACGGCATCGACAAGGCCGCGCACCATAATCATATTCAGAATGTAGGGAACCCACATAATCGCGTTCAGCACGACAGCCCAGGTTAGCCACATCAGTTCATTTGTCATCGCAGACACTCCCCTTCATAGTTTTCTTTTAAGGTAGAAGCACTCGTCAGGCATCGGGGCATCGTCAGGATAATCGACGATCTCAAACCCGGCCGCCTTGTAACAGTGTAGTGCAGGTGCGTTGTGCCGGTATACGAATAATCCGCATTCTTCGTAGCGATAGAGGCGCCGGGCCTCTTGCATGAGATGCGTCATGAGGCGGCTACCGACCCCCTGACCCCGCATTGTCGGACTCGCAATCAGGCGTGCCAGGTGAGAGCGGCCGTAGCGCTCGCCGATCTGGCCGAAAGCCGCGAAATTCCCGTATCCATCGTTGAGGCGATAGGTGGCGAATTCATCCCAGTGACAGTCCTGCAAAAACGTCTCGCGGGTAAACGGGAAGCGAAAAATCGGACCGCCCCAGACATCGACAGCGGCGCGATCCGGCAACCAGGCCATTAGCTCGTCCAGGTCGCGATCGACAGCAGCAACGAGCGACCAGCCCATTACTCAGCCTTCGGCAGCGTCAGCTGCAGCACAATGTAGCCAAAGATTCCCGACAACAACGAGCCCACAATAATGCCCAGACGCTCGTCAAACACGAGCTGCGGATCCAGAACGCGATTCTCGAATGCCAGCGAACCAACAAAGAGACTCATCGTGAAGCCAACGCCACACAAAATCGACGCTCCATAGAGACCACCCCAGTTGGCACCGTCGGGCAATCTCGCTATGCCAACCTTGATCGCTGCGGCGCACAGCACGAATATCCCGAGTTGCTTGCCGATGAACAAACCGGCCGCAATGCCTAGCGGCACCCCGTGCAGCAGGTCATTTAATCCAATGCCCTGCAGACTGATACCCGCATTAACGAACGCGAATAACGGCAGGATGGCGAATGCAACAACCGAGTGCAGGTCGTGCTCGAGCTCACGCAGCGGTGAATGAGTCGGGTCACGAAAATCGCGCATGGGTATGAATGCAGCGAGCGCAACACCGGCCAGCGTCGCGTGTACGCCGGATTTCAATACCGCGATCCACATGATGAGTCCAACCAGGATGTACGGCGAAATCGATGTGACCCTGCGCCAGCTCATGAACGACAGGACAACGAGGCAGCTCAGCGCAATCAGCAGCGCGGTCAGCGACAAGTCTGACGTATAAAACAGGGCGATGATGACGATGGCGCCCAGATCATCAAAAATAGCCAGTGTGACGAGGAACACTTTGAGCGAAACAGGTACGCGCTTGCCAAGCAACGCCAAAATGCCGAGCGCAAATGCAATATCTGTGGCTGCAGGAATTGCCCAGCCTTGCATGGCCGCCGCGTCGCCGCGGTTAATCGCAACGTAGAACGCGACCGGTACGACGATACCGCCGATCGCTCCGATCGCCGGCAACATGACATTGGCCGGCCGCGACAACTCGCCTTCGATAAATTCGCGCTTGAGCTCGAGGCCAACGAGAAAGAAAAACACGGCCATGAGGCCGTCATTTACCCATAGAAACAATGGTTTAGCGATCTTGAGAGCGCCAACACGTACTTCGACGGGGGTATCGAGGAAATAGGCATACAGCGAGGCAAGCGGCGAGTTTGCCGCGACCATCGCGAGGACGGCCGCACCCATTAGCAGGATGCCGCCCGCAGATTCCATGCGCAGGAAGTTGCGGATCGTTGCTTGCATTAAAGGCTAGCCAGGCTGTTCGACGATTTCCTGGAAGCTGATACTCAGGCCACCAGGCGCCACCGCGAAGTAAATCTTCTCCCCATGCGCTTCCATTGGCCCCTGGACATCGAGGCCATTGGCCTTCGCGGTCTCAGCCATCTCGTCAGCGTTGTCGACAACCATCTGCAGCATCAGGCCGGCCGGCATGTTGTCCGCCTTTTTCCAGATTTCAATCCAGCTATCGGCGCCCGCGGGAATTACGCAACCGTTAAAGCCGTCGCCACCACCCAGGTCACGCTCTTCGAGGCCCAGCCCCTCGGTAAAAAACCCCGCCATCGCCTCAGCTTCTTCAGCGACGGCACAAAAGCGAATTCCTTTAAGGCTCATGGATATTTCCTCTGTCAGATGCCTGGCATCGTCTCGGCAAAGTATCGATCGAATGCCCGGTGTACGATGTGCGGTGAAATGTGTAACGCCTCCATTGCCAGGTTGAAGTGTTCCATTTCATTGTAGTTTCGGCGTCCGTCGGCCGCGATAACCTTAAGCGCCATCAGGGCGACCTCTTCCTTGTCGCTGTCAGACATGGATGGCGCGAGGTCCGTCAGCAGCAGCGCAAGCTGCGGTTCTGCAATGACTTCGTTCATTGCACGCGTTACGAGCTCTAGCGACTCTGCGCCCTTGAGCTGGTAGCGGTCACGAATGAGGTCGATCATTTGTGCGGACTCGGCCGGATCAATCTTGCCGTCACCCTGTGCAACATAAACGAGCAGGGCCGCGACAAGAAATTGTGAATCGTATTCACGCGTACCCTCGTCGGTCTGGACGATTAGCTTGTCGCCCTGCAGACGAGAAACAAGAATTTTCCCGGCCATTCCCGCTACCTCGTCCCGTATTTCTTGCGCATATGTTTGATCGACTTTGTGATGAGTCGTTCCAGAACCTTCTCATCAACATCACTGAGGCGTTTGATGTACAAACACGATCGACCGGTTTTGTACTTGCCGAGCTTCTTCATTTCGGCATCGAAATGGCTGAACCCCGGTATGATGTAAACAGTCAGTGCCTGTTTTCGCGGCGAGAATCCCGTCATCATGAAGTCGCCTTCACGACCGCTGTCATACTTGTAGTGATATTCATCGTAGCCGACGATAGCGCTACCCCACATTTTCGCCCGCTTGCCCGTTGCACGACGCATCATCGCCGCCACTTTTTTCGCATCGGCGCGACGTTCTTTCGGTTCTATTGAATTCACGAATGCCGTAACACTGGACTTGGTTGGTTTTGTCTTGTTTTCGGCCATGAGCTTAACTCGCTAGTGAGTGGTGCCGAACAGGCGATCTCCAGCATCGCCGAGACCTGGCACTATATATTTGTTTTCATTGAGTTTTTCATCGATAGATGCGGCGTAAATCGGTACGTCCGGATGCTCGCTTTCGACCAGCGCGACGCCCTCTGGACAGGTCACGATACACACGACAATGATGTCTTCCGCACCCTTTTCTTTGAGCTTTTCAATTGCCGCGGCCGTCGAACCGCCTGTCGCAAGCATCGGGTCAATAATGATGCAGGTACCGCCCTTGATCTGCGGCGGGAAGCGCTCATAGTACGTCACCGGCAACTTCGTTTCCTCGTCCCGGTACAAGCCTACGAAACCGACGCGTGCCGTCGGCACGAGCTCAAGAATGCCATCGAGCATGCCAACACCGGCACGCAGGATCGGTACGACGACAAGGTCGGTCGCAAGTTTCCGGCAGTTCGCTTCGGCGACCGGCGTCTGTACGGTCACTTCCTGCGTGCGCACATTCTTGAGTGCTTCGTAGCAAATGAACATCGTGATTTCCGTTGCCAGCTCACGAAAACGCTTGTGCCCTGTTTCGGCGTCTCGAATGATTGCAAGCTTGTGCTGCACGCAGGGGTGATCGATCATGTGCGCCATTATTGATCTCCATTCTGTGGCGAGGGGTTTGCCGCTGACGGGTC
This sequence comes from Pseudomonadota bacterium, assembly GCA_038533035.1. Taxonomy (GTDB): domain Bacteria; phylum Pseudomonadota; class Gammaproteobacteria; order Steroidobacterales; family Woeseiaceae; genus UBA1847. Next base: position 2,354 of record JBCAZN010000040.1, on the reverse strand, counting down.
CGTCGACCAGATTGCATATTCAGTTCCGACCGGGTCGATAAAGTGAAAGCGGCGTCCGCCGGGAAACGAAAAGATGTCTTTCGCAATCGTCGCGCCAAGCGCCTGAACCCGCTGAACGTCGCGCTCCAGGTCCTCACTGTAAAAAATTATCAGCGGCCCGTTGGCCGGGGCCGGCGACTCAGACAGACAGAATCCGCCGTCCAGCCCACCGTCGTTGAAGCTAATGTACTCTTCTCCCCAAACCTCAAACGACCAGCCGAACATCGCCGTAAAGAATTCTTGGGTTTTCTTCAGGTCGGTGACGGGGATTTCGACATAGTCGATACGGTTTTCGGGTCTCATAGTATTTATTCCTTGACGAAACTCGTCGCGATTTGCAGCGCTTCGCTCACGGCCGACCTCAATTTATTGTTATGAGGCGAGTATAACTTACCCGAAGGTAGTTCCGACCCAGTCGCCAATCAGGTGGGACAGCACCACGACAAGAATCGCGATGCCAAGGTGCTCGAAAATGATTGGCAAAGGGCGTTCATCCTGGGTCTTGGCGAGAAAATAGCTGAGCACGGTAATGACGAGCATGCCCCAGCCAATTGACACGGCAACGGCCGGCCCGAGCGGCAGTAAAGCGATGGGCACGGCAAAACTCAGCGCAAACACAAACTTGGTTGCGAACGTCCAGATAGTCGCCGCCCAGACATGTCGGGTGTCGGTGTTCGGATCTGATTCCTCGGCGAGGTGAATGCCCAGCGCATCGGACATCGCATCGGCTACCGCAATGACGAGGATGCCACCGAGCACTGCAGCCATGGACTGTGTTCCGGCATTGAGACCGGTGATCAGGCCGAGTGTCGTAATGACACCGGACGTTGCGCCGAAAAAAAGGCCTGTTCGTGCCCCATCGTTGTCCAGAAATTTCATATAGCCAGTCGCCGTATCGTTACAGGCTCATACTGTAGAGCTCGATCGCTTCGTCGTCTCCCGGCATTTTGATCATGCGGTCGAAGCGCATGCCGATTTTGCGAATCAACCCGATCGACGGTTCGTTTCCGGGTGACACGATTGCCGTCAGGGCCGGCAGGCGCAGTTCGTCGCGCGCATAGGCAACCACGGCTTCGGCCGCTTCACCTGCATACCCGTGGCCTACCCAGTCAGGCAGTACTGCAAATCCGATATCCGGGTCGTCAAGGTTTTCGCGTTTAAATAGCCCGCAAATACCGATACGAGTGCCATCGGACTTGAGCCTCATCCAGTACGGGCCGTAACCATAGTCTGCAAACAACCTCTCGGCGCCGCCACGCACCGCGTCGCGCGCCTCCTCGAGCGTGCGAATTCCCCGGTCACTCACATTGCGAATGAACGCCGGGTCGTTCCAGATCGCCAACATGATGTCGGCATCATCTTCGGAAATTGCACCCAGTTCGAGCCGCAATGTCGCTATGACATAGTCGCTCATTAATGCCAGGCACCGAGGACGACGCCGTACAGCACAAACTGCATCGTGTGGTAGCCACCGTCGATCAGGGTCGCGACGAACGGTCGGTTCGCGAACTGGTAGTTGATACCGAAACACATACCGACGAATCCAACACCGACGAGAACGCCCGCTTTGGCTGCTTCCGCCATGACGGGAGCCGGCCCGAGCAGGTAGGCGAACACGTAGGCCGCTGCCAGCGCAAACAGGAAACTGAGTCCGAAGACACGGCCTGGATGGCCATTGTCATGTTCGGTTCGATTCATCGCCTTGTTCCAGGGTTTCAGGAACAGGATTGGCGAGTACCAGAGTCCTCCAAGCAGGAAACTCGATAGTGCAGCCACGGTGACCGCCCAGATATTGATGTCCATGGTGTTCTCCCTCTGTCATGGATGACGACCCAAACCTGCCTCGTTTCTCCTAGTCGAGATACGCCCAGGTGTCAGCGCCATCGAATTGGCGTACTCGAATGTTGTCTGTTTCTCCAGGATCGCAGAGCCGAAAATTTACCGCCATGCGCGATGTTTCATCTCCGTCGACACTCAGCCAGTGCGTTGTGCAGCCGCAGGTCCGGCAACTGTGTGCCTCGAGGGTTTTGTCACCCTGAATATAAATCGTTGTGGCGCCGGCGGCATGCTCCAGACGAACGTTCTGGCGCTGTTCATAGGCCCACAGCGCACCCAGCCGTCGGCACAGTGAACAGTTGCATTGGGTCAGGTACTCGGGCGTCATCGGGTAGCTGAATCTGACCGCACCACAGTGACACTGCCCCCGAAACGTTGTCACGCCGTTATTCCAGCAGGTAATCAAAGCCCGCGAATGTCGCGACGACAATGATGATGAAAACGACCGTAACCACGCCCAACAGGAACAGCAAACCAAC
>JBCAZN010000039.1:0-10970 GCA_038533035.1 Pseudomonadota bacterium | reverse complement strand
GTTTGATCCACTTGGCCTGATGCCCGAGCTGAAACCGGACCGGGTGCGGCTTGACCCGCTAAGTGCACGTGCGCGTGGCATCTAGCTGTCGGTCGAGCGGACGTCGGGTAACACGACGTTGTGGGGCTCGTACACGTGGTCACGTGTCACCGATTTGTTTGACGACGCCGAGACTGTGCGCAGCTGGGACCAGACACACGCGTTGCAAGGCGGCGTGGAGTGGCGTGGCGAGCACTGGGACCTGGCGGCTGCCGCGAACGTACATACCGGATGGCCGACCACTGACTTGATGTTCACCGAAACCGGCGTCGCCATACCGGGACAACGCAACACGCTGCGCCACAATAACTTCGCGAGCGTTGATATACGGCTGAGCCGGCGCTTCGACCTGCCACGCGGCTCTTTGTCGGCGTTTATCGAGGTCTCCAACGCGCTCAATCGACGCAACCGGTGCTGCCTTGACTGGGATATTACCGAGGACGAGGCGGGCGAGGACGTGCTTGAGCGTGGTCACGACTACTGGATGCCGTTGTTGCCCGCCATTGGCGTCCTCTGGGAGTTCTAAAGCATCAGCGTCGGCATACTGAGCTGGTCTGCAGCCTGCCGATAGATCTGAATGTGGGTACTGACCTCGGCAATCTCGGGATCAACCAGCGATGCAGCCCGATTTCTCACAGCGCTCACGAGTGGACTATTGCTTAGTGCAATGGCCTTGTCGGCAGTCATTACAAACGGAATTGATCGGGTCAGTACCAGGAGCAGGCCCGCATTCCAGCTCGAGCGATCGTGCAGGTGTACAACGTCCACGTTCGGCATCAGGCAGTAGGCGGTTACTGCGGATCGAACGCAGGGCCCGACCGTCACTCCATCGATGATTTCCAATCGTTTGGCGAGTTCCGTGTTTCGAACAACGACGTGTTGTTCGACGCCGTGCAGTTTGAGCTCTTCGATGAGGCGCACGAAGTGTTCGCCTACACCGTTGAATGCCTCTGCAAGATTGATATGTCCAACGTGCATATCAGTCGTCCTCGTCGTCGGCAAACAGGTTTCGCAATGCAGGTGCCGCAAGTGGATGTTCGGCAACGAGTTGCTCTGCTTCCTCGCGGACCTCGGGAGACGCATCGACCAGGCTGGCAATCGCCATATCGAGTGAATCGCGGTCAGTCTCGCCAGCAAGCAATGTAAGACCCCGGACGCGGTCGGCGTCAACCAGGCTTTGCAGGAGGCGCAGCGCGTTTTGCCGGTCGGGATTTTGCGGTGCCTGAATTTTTGCAATGACAACAGCGGTGGCCGAACCTTCGAGGACGAGTAAGCGTTGCTCACCCGCGTCACTCGTAACCAGAACGAAACTGTTATCACGCCAGGAATCGGCGCTGACTGGACCGAAAAGCAGCAGCGCGAGGCCAACGCCGGCCCCGCGCTGCAAGCAGGCTACCAATCTATTCATCGCCTTCGATGACAAAACAACTTTCGATGGCAGTTTGATTCCAGCTGGTTTCCCGAGCGAGCACTTCGTATTTGAACGTGTCGCTTTGCTCCAGGAATTCTGCTGGAACCGTGACCTCGGTGACATCGGGGGGAACGACGACACTGAGAATACTGACGAACTCGTCGCCATTCGGCAGTTCAAGCTCCGCCTCAACGACCAGCTGGTAATTATGAATCGTCAGTCCGGGCGCGTTCTGCGGGTGGCCGAGGGAGGGGTGCGTGTGCGTCACCGGGTCCCAGGCAATAACGACGTCGCCAGCAACTGTCGGCGCATCGTAGCCCGGTTCCTCGTCGTCACATTGCAGCGCAACCGGCATGCCGTTGACCGTCGGATCGGGCGGCGCCGGCATTGCATGCGTGATCTCCGTTTCGCTTTCGAGTTCAACGCCGTCCAGTGTTTTGCCTTCGATTTCGTACGTACCTTCCGGGAATCGTGCAAAGAAGGTGGCGGGCGGTAGATTGTCGAAGGTGGGTTCAGCGCTCTCGAAGAAGATCTCGGTTAATCCCTGACGGCGCAAACGGCCGCGCACGCTGACATTCAGCATGCGCCTCTCGTTCTTGTCGAAAATTTGCATGCGTTTCCACGGATCACCGTCAATAAGCGCGTGAATACCGAGATCGCCGTCCGTGTTATTGAGTTCGAAAAAGACTTCGGCGACCGCGAACGGCAGCTCGTCGTCGTCGTCATCGTCGTCGGCTATCGCACAAAACGGAAGTACAAGGGCGGTTCCGATCGCGATCGGAAGGTATTTCCTGTTCATTGTATTTCCTCCTGACAAGGGGGCGGGTTCACCCCATAAGACAGTCCGCCAGGAGAAAATCGGTCGGTTACTTCGGTTCCACCATCAGGTACACCGAGGTCGTATCGCCGATGTTGAGTACTTCGTGCCAGGCGACGCCATCGCTCGGGAAATAGTCGCCTTCTTTCAAGTCAACGTCGCGGGTACCGGACTCTTCTGTAATACGGAATTGTCCTGCGGCCAGCACGTATCCGAAGTGCGGTGGATGATAGTGCCGTTCATGACCCACGCCAGGCGGAAACGTGCAGCGCAGTACTCGCTGGCGTTCGTCCTCGTGCAGTCGTTCGCAAACAGGATTTCCCTTCCAACCGGCAGCCAGCGGGTCGGGAAGTTCAGGTGGCGATGTCGCGTAGGCAGTAATAGCGAGAATTGCGGCGACGATTGCCACAAGCAATACATTACGTTTCATTGTTTTTCCCTATAGGAACCCAGAACCAGCTCGCGACGACAAGTGCTCCAAACGCGGTGTAAGTGACAGCGAACACCCATTGTGGCGCCTGGTAGTAGAGAATGGCGTCGAGCCAGTGTGCAATAAAAGAACCCGTGTAGGTGGCGTCGCCGGCCTTTGCTCTGAGCGCCATCTCCCAAATCGTGAGTGGACAGATCATACCGAACCATGACTGCAGTACGACGATCCCGATCGACGCGAGATGCGTGATTCTGAACAGGCGATTGCGAATCCACTGCCAGCGAAGCATTTTGCCGATCAATACCAGGAGAAGTCCGAAGATCACGAACGCGACGAACAGGACGTGGACCAGCAGGATAAGGTCGGCACCCAGCAGGTATAGCGTGGCCGCATCCATCGAGTTGCTCGCGACTAGGCGAATTGCTGGTAGAGCAGGTAGCCGACAACGGCGATCAGGCCAATCCACGCAGCGCAGCCGATGGCGCTGCCGGATTTCTGCATGGAAGCGAGTTCCGGGTGCTCGCGGAGGTACGCGTCGACTTCGTGCTTCGCATCTTTGAGTCCGAGGCCACGTTGCTCGCGCAGTAGTTTTATCGCGTCAATTTTGCGGCCCTCGTGAAGTGCTGCAATGACGTCTGCTGGAAGTCCGGAACCGATATTCATAGCGCTACCTCTCGTGAATCGATCGTGACGACTCGAAGTGCGTATTCTCCGAGTAGCCGCGCTGACGATAGGAGAAGTATGCCACGTGTCGAACCTCTGCTGAGTGATTGGCAAGGCCGCGGTGCAGCAGCCGGTCGTCGAAAATCAGGCAAGTACCTGCGTGCATTGATGTTTTAAAGCGCTCGGGTACGGGTAATTCGGAATTTTTGACGAGCTGTTCGGGGGGTGTGTCGACATCCTGGTAGATCAGTTCATCCGCCACGAGTGATGGATTGGCGAGGTGGTTGGTCAGTTGGTGCGAGCCGGCTGCGACTTCAGTTGGCCCCATTTCGAGTGAAATATCCTGCAGCGCGATCAACACATTAACGGCATGTGCATGCCGGTGCTCGGAATTGAGATGCGGCGAGTCGGTGTGCCAGCGCTGGGCGGGGCTGCCGGGATCCGATGACACAACACCGCTGAACGAGTGCTCGGCATCGTCGCCAAGAATGGCCGTTACATGGTCCCACCACGGCATCTTGTTGTCGACAACACCAAACTCGTCGGGCGAGATTGGCACGTCCCAGCGACCGGGCGAGCGTTGCACGATTTCGTTAAAACCTGCCGCACTGCCGATGCCGATGTCGCGCTCGCCAAGTGCCGTCCGGGTTGCGGCCGCTTTGCGGCGCGCTACGGCCAGAATCTGTGCGATTAACTTTTCGTCGCACAGATTCTCAAGCACGACATAGCCATTGGTCTGAATGTTATTTCGAAACGTACTCAAATTCATGATTACGCGCTCACGTCGGCGACGGTGCCTCCGGTGAGCGAGGTCAGCTGAGCTGGCGTCAGCTGAAACACAGCATTCGGCGTTCCTGCAGCGGCCCAGAGTGAGTCGAAGGTCTGCAGCGTTGCATCGATAAAAACGACCGGCGCGACGGCATGCCCGATCGGCGGAACACCGCCGATCGCGAAGCCGGTATTCTCGCGAACAAAGTTCGCATCCGCTCGTCCAATGGATTCGCCAAGCAGGGCGGAGACTTTCGACTCGCTGACGCGTACGGGGCCGGAGGCAACGACAAGCACGCTGCGGCCGGACTTTTCTGCACGAAATATCATCGACTTGGCTATCTGCGCTACCGTGCAGCCAATCGCGGCGGCGGCATCGGCTGCGGTACGCGTGCTTTCGTCAAACTCGAGCACCTCAAACGCGGGCCCGAGTGCGGCCTGTATTCTTAACGCCGAAGATGCGGTTGCCGGTTTCATATTCGGACGACAGCGGAGGACTCGCCCTAGTGGCATGCCCAGTGAAACGACATCTCGTCGGGATGCGTTTTGCAGTAAGTAATGTGACCACAGCCCACATCGCCGAACATGTAGGGAAGGTTTACCTCGGAATCGATCTGCAGGAGATACTGCATCTTTGCCGAACATTTCCGGCAATCAGGGTACTCAACGGCCTGGACCCAGTAGGGCCAGCCAGCGACCTTGTCGCGCGGTACCGGGTAGTTTTCGCTGAGCACCGCTTCCTCGTTGTCCGGCAACTCCACGCCGTGTTCACGGAGCTCTTCCCAGTTCGGGTAGTCATCGGTGACTTGCCAGCCGACAATACGTTTCGCCGGGAAATGGTCCTCAGGCGGGCTTTCCGCCACCCCAGTGCCCGGCGGAACAACGCGAATGACCGTGGCTTTCGAGAAAGGCGCGTAGCTTTCGCAAACGACCTCGCAGAGCGGCTCACTCGAAACACAGTAGAAAAATTGCAGCAGGCCTGAATCGATGGGGTAGTCGAGATCTAATTCGTTGTCAGACAGATCGAGTTGCAGGAACAACTGCATCTTGTTGTTGCAGGATGGACAAACGGGCCACGGATTTTCCTTGGTCAACAGTGGCGTGCCGGAAAATTTGCTGTCGGTTAACTCGCCGTCGCCATTCTCGGTCACGGGTATAAAGGCGGTCTTCCTGAGCTCAGTCAACTTGGCGAGCACATCGGGTAAAGGCGGCAGATCCGCATCGACATCCTCGCCGCCGCGCAAGCGCTTCGGATGTGCCTCGTACAGGCAGCGGGCACCGAAGATGCCAATGAGGTTGACGCCCGCAAGCCAGCCCTGAGCGCCGCTCTCAAGCCACAGTTGGAAGTTGCCGCCGAAGTAGAAGTTAAAGTTGAAATCGATGTCGGCGGTCCGGCTGAGCGAGAGAATAAGGCCGAAGCCGGACACGGCCAGATAAGTTATCGGTGAGCTGGTTATGACGGGTATTTGTAAGACATACAGGATCATTCCTGCCTTGTACGCCCAGAGTTGTCCGCGGAAGAGCTGGAACCCCGTGTAGCCGAACACACATGCAACCAGGAGAAATATCGCATAAAAGGCAGGGGTCGAAACGTCGTTGTCGTCGGCGAACCAAAGCCACGCTGTTGTAAGAAGCAACGACACGCCACCGACCACAAGCAGCGCGGCATAAGTCCGCACACCGAGCGGCACGCGCGGGAGCAGCACTGGTTGTGCTGGATGCTGTGAGGGCTCGTACGGGTTGTTCGAAGCGCTAGAATCCTGCTCCTGCATTACGCTAGCTTCCCCAGTTCGTGAAGACGCCGACAGCGAGTTCGGCCCAGAGCCATAGGAACAGGACGGCCAACACGACACCCACGACGAGTCGCCGCTTGCGTTGGACCTTTCTTGCGATTAATACAAACGCGCTGCCAAACCCGAATAGAAGCACGCCCATGATCGCAAAATCGGCTCGACTCCAATTGACTTCGCTTGTGAACTGCATGGCGATCAGTGGGATCAGGAGAAGCAGGACCGTGCAGACTGCGACCCGAGCAAATGCCCTGGAAAGCTCTGCCGGCTTACTGATGTTATTACTCACCGCTGCACCGCTTGAAGTTTAGCTACGTCGATAGCAGCTTATGGCGCACGTCCTGCCAAAGCAATATGCGCGCCGTCGTTGGAGCGAAAACGCAGTACGCTCTTAGGTGGAGTCATGCCCGGTTTTCTCGCCGACCAGATACAAAATAAACAGGAGTACAACCAACGTGTCGAAAGCAACGGATACCGCGACTTTCGATAAGTATTCGCCGCCGTATAAAAAGACCAGTCCAATAAAAGTGATTTTGCTAAATGCCGCCACGAGCAGCACCGGCTTACGGACTGACGAGTCAAACGCACCGTAAATCAACAGCAGACCGACCAGTCCAACAAGCGCACCCCAATTGCGAACGATGATATTCGATAGTGCGCCGTCCAAACTCTCACCAAACATCATCATGAGTGTCCATGTCGGCGCGACGGCGGCTGCTAGAAGTGAGGCGGTAAGCATGCCCGATACGAGCATGATCCATTTAATGTTATTGGTAATGAGGTTCAATAGTTTCTCGGCATGAGTAACTTCACTGGTATGTCCTGCCTTGATGCTTTATCCAGCCGCCTACGTGACGCTTTTGCGGATCGTGGTGGGTCCAGTGGATTACGCCTCCCTGCTCGGTCCACTCGTATTCACCATAAAACTCAACCATGTCACCTTTGGATAACTCCGATACCCGAGGTGCCAGGTCGATGTTGTGCGCAACTAAAAGTGTTTGGCCCGACTGCAAGCGCAAAATGAATCTCTGATGCCTACTGCCTTCGGTGTCGTCAGGCAAAACACGAGTCACTTCTCCGCTACCATGAACCTGGAGGTCGCTTCGTCGGTTTGCAAAGGCGTCTTCAAGGATTGATTCGGCATCCGCCGACTCACTGGTGGGGCGACTGGTAACCCCGGCCTCGTCAACAAAGACATACCCGATGGCGAATATGGCCAAAGCGATCAGAATTTTCTGCATGTCTATGGTTTTGCGTTTACGTTTCATTTGCATTGCTATCAGCTGATGCCGCTTCGGCGAATAGTTGACGGGCACCCGCCCACTAGGGTCGGCGCCGTCCGGTAAACAACTTGAACCAGAACGCGAGCTCGAATACTGCACCGACCGCAATTAGGAGCCAAAAGCCGATCGTGAAACCAATTGCGTAACTAGCTACCCCACCGACGAATAACAGCAAAAGTATCAGATATCGGTTTGCGGAAATTGCCATATCAATTCTCCTGCGATCGTGGAATCTCTTCGCTCTGACGTGTCATCAAAACGTTTGCTCGAGTACCAGCCAGAAAGCAAGCAGCAAAATGACGGCAATCGTTGCGACAGCAATACGCAGCAGTGAAAATCTGCCAGACGATAGAGCGAACCCATGTTTTTCGGAAAATATCCATGCTCCGAGAGCCTCCAGCAGAACATAAATGGGCGGCGCAATAGCGACAAAAACCAGCCAATCCCGGTACGTTTCAGGCATGGTCGGCCAGATTTGAACGAGGACGATACCCGCTATAACTATCCAAAAAATCGCACCAACGACTACGGTGCGGCCAAACCCGCTATTGCGCATCAATAAATGCCGCCTCACGTTAAGCTAACTTGCGACCAGCTTATGGCGCGGCCGCTGCCAATGCAAAAAAATGATATACCGCAAGAGTTGTGATGAAGACGCCGGGGCAAATGCAAAGAATCGTTAGATATCAATATCAAACACGCCTGGATTGTGCTGTTCCCACGCGTCGATCTCGTTGTCCAGCTCTTGATTTTCAGCCGAGTACGTCGGATCCAGTACCCATTGCAAACAGGTGTCCAGCATCGAATCGAGCGAGTAGAAGTGCACGGCCAAATCCTCCCCTACACATAGCACAGGGTTTGGGTAGTCGATACCGGCAACAGAGGTGGTAGCCACAACGTAGTAATTGCCTTCAAGTTCTGCGATGGGAATTACTGATTGACTCGAGATTGGAGGTGTCACCCCATAGCTCGCAAGCACTTTCAAGAATGCGTCGATATTTGAGAAAGCTTGCTCGTAGTCATCCAGACTTAGGAAGCCGTTGTCACGAAAGACGAACACTTGCTGTGGCTCAGCGAAAGTTTCGACGCTACCATTTCGCCACCGATACAGCTCGCGAACGTCATTCGGCAAAACAATTCCGCGGCTCGACGACCATGCATCTAGCTCTGCATCGCTAAGCCCAGGTCGAAGGTTGTTACTCGGATCAATTCCCTTTGCTTTAAACGCAGCCAAAAGGGCGTCAAGTTTCTCAGTAATCGATGACATTGGCACCAGTCCTTGAAAGTTAACGTAAAACTAGTTTGGGATCAGCTTATGGCGCAGTTGTAGCGACTGCAAGCACTGCGTCGCTCGCCAGGATGCACTGTGCAGCGCTGTGTTAGGGGGTACCTGTGCCGGCCCGTCGGACTCGGTACAGCAGTTCGACCACCCTTTCTCTCCCGAAAAAGAGTACAGCACCGAACACGACCTCGAGAACGTATGCTACTCGCCAACCCAGGACGCGAGCGGCGTAGTCTGTATTGGATCGCATCGTCAATTCGTCAGTTTCCGGTCGAGCGAGGGATGTGACTTCGATGCTGGCTGCGGAAATGATACCAGTCACCAAAAGATATAAGCCCAGCAGGGCGGTTCCAATGCGGAGGAGCTCGTCACTTTGCTGAGACTCAAGATTCGATCCGCTACTTTCCGATGAGGAAACTTGGCAGATCTTCTCCGCATAGACCCACAATAGAATCGCCGACAATCCAGGAACAACAGTCAAGACCATGAAGCCGATAACGACTGCGCTGACATTCGAAGCGCTATTAAAGAATAAGGCTGGCAAGATATTGCCAAGGCCGCTGATTGCTTTGACGGTTAAGACGGCCGCACCTACGCGACAAGCTATGATTCCGATTCGGGCGGCATCCAACTGAAGTGCCTCCTAGCGTTAAACTATCTTAATACCAGCATATGGTGCGGCTGTAGGGACTGCAAGACGCGTGTCATTAGTCAAAGTGCAAGTGCAGCGCTAGACCGTGCCCTACGACTCGGCCAACGCCTGTTGTGAGAATTGCCGTGGCTTCGACAGGGCATCCGAACACTCGTCTGCCCAGGATTGGTTGTCTATCACTATTGCGATGGACCCCCGGCACTCACTTTCGTAGAGCTCGTGAGGAAACGCCGTGTTAATGAAAAACCACAGTGCCTCCGACAGAGGCTCGTCGTCGTGCCAAGTCGTCATAAGCACGGCGTCCCCTGGACGATCGTTTTCTTGGTCAGCGTGATCTATCGCATCGTGCAACTTTTCGCAGCCCGGCCCCCAACAGCACACATACACAGCACCCTGGTCAATGAGCTTCTTTCCAACAGCGACGAGTTCGTCCTCATTCGTACCGATGCTATCCCACACTAATAGCACTCCGAAGAATTCGCTCTTGAACTCGAACAACGGAATGTCGGTGGCGTTGGGAATTGAAAGCATGTGGAGCGAACGCTTTGTAGAGGAATCGTACGCGAGCTTTATGACCTGGTTCACTGTCTGCTGCGGTCTAACGTTGAGCTAACGCGCACTTGACGCAGGTCGCCTGGAGCGACAGCGCGAGGTGGGCTGGGTCAAGTGGCGGGTGCAGCGCATTGTTAGGCTGCAGATTCTACCGAGACATCCCATCCCGGAAACAGTAATACCGATGGGTGACAGCGTAATGCTCTAGCAAGAGTTTTAGCTCTTTCGACACCAAGACTCACTCGATCATTCTCAATGGCCGAAATAGTAGATTGCGGGATACCACAGGATTCCGCCAACTCATTCTGACTTAATTCCTGGAGCTCCCTCAGAATACGAACAGATTCGCCGATTGACACCTCGACATGACGCTTCGCAGGTTTAAAATCCTTCATCTCTATTTTCTCCTATAGTCGTGCGCTGTTAATTCCACGACCAGTACAAATAGTTTCTCCCTTTCAACGCGATAAATTACTCTGTACTGACCGCCAAGCCGAGAAGATCGGTGCCCCTTCCATTCGCCTCTAAGTGGTTCGTCATTAAACCCCCGAATTAAACGAAGCCCTTTTGGACCGGAGATCTGGACGATGTCCTTCCACTTCTCGTATCGCTTAAGAACATCTTCGGGGGCCTTGCGGACGCGTCGTTGGATGTTGCGGTGCTCGAGGATTTGCCACATATACTGTTTAGTATATATAACTTATATAGTATGTCAACCCGTGAAAGCGGCCGGAATGCTGCCTAACGTTAAGCTAACTTGCGACGAGCTTATGGTGCGGCTGTTGCGACTGCAAGAGGCGTGACTTACGCCAGAAGGCAGAGTGCAGCGCCTGGTTAGTAGGCACCTTGTCCAATTTCTGTCAAAACACTGTCGAGTGCCCGAGATCTACCATCGATCAATACAGTCGGGCCTTGTTTCGTTCCGAGATCGGATACCTCATACCAAGAATCACCGTAGAACACGGAGCCGGTATTATCCGTGTAGTTGAGGATAAAGTCGGGCTGTCCGTCCATTCCATAGTCGTGAGTTTCGGTCAACATCTCGCCCTCAGCTGACATCACGTAATAGGTCAAGAGGTCGAATACGCCGTCGTTGTTTGAGTCGAGAAGCTGCAGGTACGGTTCCCCGGTATTTGCCTGAAACACACCGATTGCAACTTTGTTGTTTCGGCTAGTTAGCAACACGCCAGGAAGTGCTTCGATAGACGAGAAAAAGACGCTTGGCGGTGAAACTATCGTAACAACTAGCCCGGGTGCAGTCGTTCACTCCATCGACATCGAAG